>JBASVF010000411.1:0-4143 GCA_049275795.1 Desulfomonilia bacterium | reverse complement strand
CGGAGTCCAGGCAGGTGAGCTTGCTTGCGCAGGAGAGCATCGAAAAGATCCGGGCAAAGGGGCTCGATGTGGGTCCCGGAGACTTTGCCGAGAACATCACCACGCAGGGCATCGTGCTCCATGAACTGAGCGTCGGGACAAAGCTTAAGGCAGGGCGGTCGGTCCTCCTCGAGATCACCCGGATCGGTAAGGTGTGCCACAATCGGTGCGCGATATTCTATGCGGTGGGAGACTGTGTCATGCCGAGAGAAGGGATCTTTGCCAGGGTTCTCGTCGGCGGCGAGCTAAGGGAGGGCGACGGAATCGAAGTGATGCCCTGAGCCTGGTGTGGTCAGAGGGCGATTGGCAAACCGGGCAGGCGCGCCCATTATCTGTCTTATCCTCACAAAGGAGTTCGGGAGTGGACGTGCTGAAGACCGTGGTCATGTGTGCGATCGCCCTGCCGGTCCTCTCGGGGTGCGCGGGATATAACCGTGATCTCCTCGACCGCGACTACACGGTGATGACGGACGAGGAGCTCCTTACCTATTACTACGATCTATCCAGCGCCATCGACCGGTGTGCACGGGACCCGGGCAGTGCCACCGTGGGGGTCGGGTCGGGGTTTGGGCTGGGAAGGCTCGGGATCTGGCTGGGCCTTTCGCGGGGAATCGCGACCTGTGATCCCCAGAGGCTGATTCAGAGACAGGCCCGGGTAAGGCTGGAACTCAGGGAACGGGGTCTGAGCCCGTGATGGGCCCTTTGCGCATTACGCCACCGAGCATGGCTCCATAACCATGGCGTAAAGACAGGGTGGTATGCCTGCGTATCCAGGGGTCCTTCCCGCCGGTCCCTGCACGGATCGCCTCCCCGGATGAGGGCAACGGCGCATAGCGCCGGGCTCGTCCTCGAAGGCCGGAGGACTTCTCAGGTCAAGCCCAGCTCATCGGGCAATACGGCTTTCGGGCTGCTGCGGTCCGCCGGTTTGGCTGCAGTTGGTCCTTTCCGCCTTCGGACGAACGAGAACGATGCCCGGTGCCGGGCTCCTTGCGTCCGGGCGATGGACCTGAGGTAGATGCCCACCTGTGACGACACATCCCCGATGCCGTCGTAGAAGAGGTTCACCACGGGCACGCCTATGTACCCCGGATGCATCTGGAAGAGGTGGGAGGTGATCCTGCCCGGCATGCAGCTGAAGGGAGAGCAGTTGACCACCAGGTCCGCCCCCTGCTCGGCAAAGAGCTTTGCCCGCCCGATGGTGAGGATGGCCTCTCCCTCGAACTCCGCGGGCACGAACCGCTCGCCCCGGTCCAGCACCTTCCTGACCGGAGGCTCGGCCCGATCGTCGAGCAGCGGGGAGAATAGGGAGTTTACCTCCTCCTCGAGGTGATGGATGTAGCCCCGCTTGAAGGAGAACATCCATCCCTTGAAGCCGCTTTTCTTCCTCGAGAGCATGTGCTGGACGTAATGGATCCACTCGCTCATGGGAGAAACCCAGGCCTCGCCCCCTGCGTCCTCGATCGCCTCGATTACGTGCTGGTTCGAGAAGGTGTTGAGCCGCACGAAGATTTCGCCCACGATCCCCACCAGGGGCCTGGCAGGCAGGTTGTGGTCCATCGAGTAGCTGAGCTCGAGCACGAGCGAGCGCACGATGTGCTTCCAGTCCTTGCCCTGGGATATCTTGAGCCCGATCTCGTCTATCGCCTGCGAGATGAGCCCGATGACGGTCTCGGGTTGAGAGTGATACGGCAGGACCCGGCAACGGAGCTTGAGGAGCATGTCTCCGAGGCACAGCGCTCTCCAGGCATCACGTTCCGCCGCGGGCTTGAGGAACTGGTACCCGTTTTCCGAGGTAGGCGAGAGAACGCATGCGTCTCCGGGGGCCATACGCTCGATGATCCGTGATTGGAGCGTGGCATACTGGCCGAACCTGCACGGGCCCTCGGCCCGGGGCATGAGGAGCACGTTCCTGCCCGGGGAGCCGCCGTTGTGTGAATCCGACAGGCACGAAAGAAACTTGCCGATGGTCAGCGCGGCAGGCAGGCATTCGCTGCCCCGGCACAGCGATTTGCCCAAGGCGCACTCCTGGGCGTTCTCCTCGCCCGTGGGCACGGCATCGTAGCCGTAGCGCTGGAGCACGGCCGCCCACAGCTGCGGGGTGTAGGGGTGGATCTGGGGGATCCATATCCTGGCCGCACGCTTCTCGAAGGCCTTCAGGGCGTGGTGGACGCGGGGGCTCCGGGGCTTCTCAGGCGCCTGCCCGGCCGACCGATACTGCTCGATCATGTCGCAGAATGCCTCGATCCGGGTCTGGTAGCCGGTGGCCGATCCGTGCTCGTCGAGCTCGAGGATGAGGTAGGGCTTGCCGCGGGATATCTCCTCGAAATAGCCCAGGATGAACGAGTCGGGCCCGCAGGAAAAGTTCGAGAGCATGAGCGGAAAGAGGTTGGGCTTCCTGCGGACGGCCATGGCGGCGCGCAGGATGCGCTGTCCCTGGTACCAGTACATGTCGGGGAAGAGCTTCACGAGCTCGGCGTTGCTCGCCTCGTCAGGGACGATGTCCATGGACACGACCGTGTAGCCGAGCGATTCGACGAGCTCCGGGATCCCGAGGTTGAGGAGCTTGTGGTAGAGGTTGTAGGGCCTGCCGAAGATCACGATCACGGGCTTGGATTCCGGGATGTCCTGGAAGATACGCCTGCCGTGCTCCTTGAGGGAGCTGCGGTAGTATTGGAGCCTCTTGATGCCGTCCGCCACGGCCTTCTGCGCGCGCGAGAACGGCATGCCCGAAAGCCCGGCCTGCCGGAAGAAGCCCAGGAGCTCCCGGGTGATCTCTTCCGGAGAGCGGCTCAGGTCGAGCACCGGGGCCAGGACCCGCTTCCTGTCCTGCACGGAGCGGTAGAAGCTCGGCAGCGAGGTGATGAACGGGCAGTAGACGCTCCTGGGCCTGATGGCCGGGTCCTTGGCCTCCTGGATGAGGTGGGGAAGCAGGACGCGGTCGTGGGGGTAGGTGCGGAGCAGCAGGTTCATGCAGGCCATGGATGCCTTGATGGGGTAGCAGAAGTCACCCGAACCGAGGCGCGAGAGCTCCCGGGCGATCTTCTCCCTGCCCGGGGAGAAGACCTGGATCGGGATGCCCAACTGCCTGCCGATCTCGGTGAACAGGGGCGTGAGCTCCTCGTACAAAGGCAGGGCCGGGACCCTGAACACGTTCTTCTCTCCCTGGGGCCCGGGGGCATGATGTTTGAGGAGGAGCTGCCGCAGGCCCATGGCCTGGTTCTTCTCGCGCCTCTTCTCCGACGAGTCAG
This sequence comes from Desulfomonilia bacterium, assembly GCA_049275795.1. Classification (GTDB taxonomy): domain Bacteria; phylum Desulfobacterota; class Desulfomonilia; order UBA1062; family UBA1062; genus Phosphitivorax. The sequence continues at coordinate 856 of JBASVF010000411.1, read as the reverse complement.
GCTCCCGGCCGCAGAGGTGGCCCCAACTGACCTTCTGGGAACCGGTCTTGAGGACCGTGATCCTGCAGGTGTTCTCGCACCTGCGGCACTGCACCTCACTCAAGCTCACCTGAGGGATGGAGAACCCCTTGAAGGCGGAGACGCCCGCAGCCTTTTCGCCTGCGAGCAGTGAAGCCCCGTAGGCGCCCATCACGTGGCAGAAGGGCGAGACCATGATCCGGGCGCCTGTGATCTGCTCCAGTGCGGCCACCAGGCCTTTGTTCCGTGCCGTGGCGCCCTGGAACACGATTCGCTCGGAAGAGTAGGTGCGATTACCCACCACCCGGTTCAGGTAGTTCTTGATAACAGCCATCAGCACCCCCGCCATGATCCGGTCCCGGGGATACCCACAGGAGAGCTGCCGGGTGATCTCCTGGTTCATGAACACCGTGCACCGGTCGGAGTTGGGCAAGGGAGCGGCCCCCATGACGGCCTCGCTGATCTCGTCCAGGCTCATGCCGAGCGTGCCGGCCTGCTCCTCGATGAAGGAGCCCGTCCCGGCCGCACACACGTAGTTCATGTTCACGTCGACGATCCTGCCCCCTTCGAGCCGGATGAACTTGGAGTCCTGGCCGCCTATCTCGAAGATGGTCTCGACATCGGCATCCACGGTCTTGGCTCCCATGGCGTGGGCCGAGATCTCGTTGACGATGAGATCGGCGCCGATGATGGTGCCCACGAGCTTGCGGCCCGACCCGGTTGAGCCGCACCCCGCGATCTGAACCGAAGAGCCGAGCGAGGTGATGAGGGCCTCGATGCTCCGGAAGATGCTCCGGGTGGCACCTACGGGGTCGCCCGCGGTCCTGGTGTAGACATC
>JBASVF010000410.1:0-5001 GCA_049275795.1 Desulfomonilia bacterium | reverse complement strand
CTACCGCACCGACGAGCAGCTCTCGGCCATGAGGGAGATCATAGAGCCTTCCAATGGGCTCGACATGATGGAGAAGGACATCCGGATGCACCACCTCATCGCCCTGGCGAGCCGCAATGTCCTGTATCTGACCCTGCTCAACTTCTTCAACAAGTTTGTGAGCGAGTACGGGTACCTCTATTTTAATGATCAGGTCAACAGAGACCGCTCCGAGCGTTTCCACCGGGAGATATACCTCGCGATCGAGAAGCGGGATTCCGGGCTCGCACACGAGATCATGAGGGATGTGCTCGCCTATGCGCAAGACGCGGTGGCGGAAAAGCTCAATAACGTTTGAACGTACCAGGAGGTAGAGGCTATGCAGAGATTCATAGAACATTACTCGGGCGGTCGTTTTGACGTGGTCGTCATCGGCGGGGGCATCACCGGGGCCGCGGTGGCCTATGACGCGGCCAGCCGGGGGCTCTCGGTGGCCCTTCTGGAAAAGAACGATTTCTCGTCCGCCACCTCGTCCGCAACCTCGAAGCTCATCCACGGCGGCTTGCGCTACCTGGCCAACATGGAGTTCTCCCTGGTGAGAGAATCGCTGCGCGAGCGCAAGATCCTCGAGGACATCGCGCCGAATTTCGTCTATCCCATCCCGATGCTCATGACCCACTCCAAGTCCTCGCTCAAGAACAGCAAGTGGGTGATCAAGGCCGGGCTCACGCTCTACGACATCCTCTCCTATGACCGCAAGAACACCTGGGACGAGAGCAAGAGGATACCCCTGCACCGGACGATCTCGGCGAAAAAGGCCCTCGAGATGCAGCCGTGCCTGAAAGGGCAGGACCTCACCGGGGCCTCGATCTTCTACGACTGCATGAGCATCTTCCCCGAACGCCTTACCCTGGCATTCATCAAGTCGGCCGTGTCCTTCGGAGCCAGGGTGGCCAACTACGCCCAGGTCGACGGGTTCGTCATCGACGGGACGGGAAGGGTGGCCGGGGTGAAGGTCTTCGACCGGCTCAGGCAGACCAGCCACGAGGTCCTGGGCACGGTCACCATCAACTGCGGTGGGCCCTGGGCCGACATCATCCTCGGGATGGCCGGCAGGAGCGAGGTGAGCGAAACACTTAGGCGCTCGGAAGGCATCCACATCATCACGCCCGCCAAGACCAGCGAAGGAAGCGTGGTGGCGTGTATGACACCCAAGGGCAGGCATTTCTTCCTCATCCCCTGGCGCGGACACACCCTTATCGGAACCACAGACAAGGAGTACGTGGGCAGCCCGGATGAGTATCGCGTGACCGGCCAAAGTATCATGGAGCTCATCGAAGAGGTGAACGCCACCCTGGGAGACGGGTTCGTGCGCTTCGACGAGGTCCTCCACACGTACGGCGGCTTAAGGCCCCTGGTGGAGGACCAGACCGAGGGCACCTACGAGTCCTCGCGCAAGTACGAGATCTACGACAACGCCTCGGACGGTCTCGAGGGGCTCATTACCGTGGAGGGCGGCAAGTACACCACCAGCCGGAACCTCGCTGAGAAGGTCCTGGACCTGGTAAGGCGGAAGACCGACATGCCGCTGGGACCCGCCATCACGGAGCGGCGCTATCTCTCCGGGTGCGGCATACGCGATATCAACTCCTTCATAGAGACCGTCAAGTCCAAGCATCCAGGTTTCGGGGGGCACACCCTCGAGTACGTGGGCAGGCACTATGGAACCGAGTATGACCGGGTGCTCACCCTGGCCGAGCAGGACCCCGCCTATGCCCGCGAGGTGAGCCACGACGGCGAGATCATGGCCGAGGTGCTGTTCGCCATACGGCACGAGATGGCCAGGCGCTTGAGCGACATCGTCCTGCGCAGGACCGGCATCGCCACCCTGGGCAACCCGGGCGAGGACATCCTGAGGGCCGTGGCCGAGGCGGCCGCCCGCGAGCTCGGCTGGAGTGATGAGAAGGCCGAGGACGAGTACCGCACAGTGGTGGAACTGCTCAAGATTCCCGCCCCTGCCGAGGCGCAGACGAAAGAGCAGGAGGGGCGCTGACCCTTGAGAAAAAGGGTGTGAAGGGAGGGCATCATGTTCGGAATCAGGAGGTTCAAGCCGGCCTGGACGGAAAGGCCGCCGGAGCCGGGTACCATCAGGTCCATCGTCAAGTACGGCGACCCGCGCGCCTTCAAGCACCCGAGCAACGGGTGGGTGGCCATGATGATGGAGGAGTTCCAGATGAGCAGCCGGGACTTCTCGCGCAAGCAGGACGAAGGCAATGTCCCCGCCGTGCTCAATCGTCCCGTGGGGCTCGATGAGCGTCACCTGGAGCGGCTGCGCGGCATCGTGGGACCCGGGAATGTCTCCACTGACGACTACAGCCGGATTCGCTATTCCTGCGGCAAGACCACCGAAGAGCTCATGGAGCTGCGCAAGGGGATCATCCGCGAGACCGCCGACGTGGTGGTTCATCCCAGGGACAAGAGGGACGTGGCCGAGATTGTGGCCTATTGCCACGAACAGGGCATCCCCGTCTACGTCTATGCCGGCGGCTCATCCGTGAATTTCGGGGTGCGCCCGGTGCGGGGCGGGGTGAGCCTGGTGCTCGGCACCTACATGAACACCCTGCTCGAGATCAATGAGAAGAACCAGACCGCGCGTGTCCAGCCCGGTATGTTCGGTCCGGCTTATGAAGACGCCCTGAACAACGCCCCCGAGCGCTTCGGCACTGCGCGGCGCTACACCTGCGGGCACTTTCCACAGTCCTTCGAGTACTCGACGGTGGGGGGATGGGTGGTGACCCTGGGATCGGGCCAGGCTTCCACTTACTACGGCGATGCCTGCGATCTCGTGATCAGCCAGGAGTACGTCACCCCAACCGGAAGCTTTGTAACCCGGGAGTTTCCGGCCGAGGCCACCGGGCCCAAGGTCAACGACATCATGAAGGGCTCTGAGGGCTCCTTCGGCATCCTGGTGGAGGTGACCATGAAGATCTTTCGCTTCATGCCCGAAAACCGAAGGTACTACAGCTTCATGTTCCCGACCTGGACATCGGCCGTGGACGCGAGCCGCGAGATCATGCAGGGCGAGTTCGGCATGCCCGCCGTCTACCGGATATCAGATCCCGAGGAGACCGACAGGGGGCTCAGACTCTACGGCATCCCAAGGCCTGTGGACTCCTTTCTCGTCAGGAGGGGATACCGGCCCATGGAGCGCTGCCTGTGCCTGGGCACCGTGGAGGGGGACGCCGACTACACCCGGCTGGTGCACGGGAAGATCCGCAAGATCTGCCGTGAGCACGGCGCCATGTACTTGGGCGGATATGCCTCGAGGAAGTGGGAGAAGACACGCTACACCGAGCCCTACATGCGCGAGGACCTGCAGGACTTCGGCATCCAGATCGACACCCTCGAGGCGAGCGTGACCTGGAGCAACCTCCACGAGGTGCACGAGCGGGTGAGGGCCTATGTCAAGTCCAGGCCCCGCACCATGTGCATGACCCATGCCTCGCACTTCTACCCCCAGGGCACGAACCTCTACTTCATCTTCATCCTCAATACCTCCGACGTCGAGGAGTTCCGGTCATTCCAGCGCGGCGTGATCGAGGCCATTCTGCAGAGCGGAGCCTCGTTGAGCCATCACCACGGCATCGGTAGGATGATGGCGCCCTACCTGGAGCGGTACCTCGGCCGCGAGCAGATGGAGGTGCTCAAGGCCCTGAAGCGCCACTTCGATCCCCGGAACATCATGAACCCGGGAGGCCAGCTCGGGCTAGACCTCGAGTGAGATCGGCCGGAGCGTGAGGGAGGGCTGCTGCAGGGAAGCGCTTGAAGGCGCTGCTGGCGCACTCCGCGGGAACGGCCGGTGTATTCCCGGGTCCCGGGGGGCTGCCGCCGGTTGAGCGCCCGGTCTCCAGGGCCGTCCCCTCGAGCTCGGAGGGCCCAAGGCCGGCGTGCAGCGGACGGATCGTGCGCTCTTAGAGCACCTAGCTCTTCACGGCCCCATAGATCATGTAGATCCCCATGAGGATGATGAATACCCCGAAGGCAACCTTGAGCCAGGCTCCCGGGAGCCTGTTGGCCATATGCGCGCTCAGCCAGGCGCCGGTGAAGACCCCGATCGCCACCAGGATCGCCGCCTTGATGTTCACGTGGCCGTGCCGGTAGTACTCGATCACCGCGGCCAGTCCCACGGGTGGCAGCAGGACCGCCAGGCTGGTCCCGATGGCGCTGTGTTGAGAGAAACCCAACAGGAGCACCAGGGCCGGGACGATGATTACCCCTCCGCCGATGCCGAACAAACCCGAGGCTACACCGGCTGCCAGCCCCACCAGCAGCAGGAACAGAAGGGTAAGACCACCGGTCATGACAGGCCTCCTATTGATCTGTATCGTTCGTTTCAAGACCATAAGAATAGCCACAGAATGCATGGCGCGATCAACTGGAATCGTCCCGAAGGGCACGGTTCCCCTGCCCGCCGGGGACGTGAGGACGCTGACGATCGGGATGGAAGCACGGCTCCGGGTGCCCTCGGCTGCAGAGCCCGGCAGGGGCTGGGAATGGTTTTGAGGTTGATTCCCTGCCCAGCCTTCACTACTATATGAAAAACATGCAAATCGTGCGCATTACGATCCCAGGCATTGGATCGGACACCACGAAAGGAGACTGTGAATGCTGGAAATTACCGAAAAAGCAACAGAGATGTTCGGGGAGTTCTTCAAGACGCGACCCGGGGTCGAGCCGCTGCGGATAGTCGTAGCGGGCATTGGTTGAGGCGGCCCCACACTGGGGCTGGCTCTGGACGAGCCAAACGAGAACGACGAAGTGATCGAGAACGCGGGCTACACCTACATTATCGATAAGACATTGCTGAGCCAGGCACAACCCATTAAGATCGATTACATCTCCAACGCCTCGGGCGAGGGCTTTCTCATCACCTCGAGCCTGAGCAAAAAGAGCGAATGCGGCGGCTGCACCGGCTGCTGACCGCATCTCCCAGCCACGGAGGGGCGCTGGATAGAGGGTATC
>JBASVF010000409.1:0-26755 GCA_049275795.1 Desulfomonilia bacterium | reverse complement strand
CGGGAATACAGGGGCAGCTGGTCGGTGAGCCGCTCCTGGAGGATGCGGTTGTGCAGGGAGTCCATGCGGATGTAGTTCCTTTCGCTGCCCAGCGGGGTGTAGATCATGCGGTAGTAGTCGATCCGTTTCTTGAACTCGGCCACGGCGTCCGACTCGCTCAGGTGGGAGAACTCGGGGCTCTTGACCTTGAGCGCAATGCTCATGTCAACGATCTCCTCGTCGTTGTTGATGCATTCGATGAAGAGGATGGGGTGATCATTGAGCGAGCTCACCAAGAGGTTGCGCCGCTCCAGACTCACGTTGGTGGCGTCGAGCACCGCTACCTGGCCCCGGGAGTTCACGTATTTCCGGGCCCAGGCTATGTTCATGAGGGCGAAGCGCTTCCTGAGCTCGGCCGCTTCGACGTTGTCGGGGCGGAAGAAGTCGGCGGCCCAGGTGTTCCTGGAACGGGCGTACTGCCTGCGGACCTGGCCGTTGTTGAAGACCCTGGTGGGGATCTCGTTCTTGTTGAAGATGTCCTTGAGCCTGTATGCAATGGTGGACTTGCCCTGCGACGGGAGCCCGACCATAACTATATAGAGTTTCTCGTCCTTTGTGCTCATTGCCGTATGCATATCATTGGTGGGCGCCCGGGCACAAGAGAGCATTCGAGCCCTGCCTGAAAATACTTGACAAGCATATGTTCAATCGTTAGAAGGTCATAGTCTGCTGAAGACGGCGATTGGGGGATCGTTCAACGGTAGGACAGCGGACTCTGACTCCGTCGATCTAGGTTCGAATCCTAGTCCCCCAGCCAACGATGTTTTAAAAAAGGTGTGGTCCCATCGTCTAGTGGCCTAGGACACTGGCCTCTCACGCCGGAGACAGGGGTTCGACTCCCCTTGGGACTACCAAGCCATATCGGGGAAGGGGAACGGCTTGGCCGTCCCCCTTTTTCCGCCTGAGGTCATGCCACTGGTCTTCACGCGCTCTATGCCGTGTCTCGAGTAATCGCGACGCTTTTCTTCCCCTGCCCTGCTCTACCGGGGTCAATTCCTCCCGGAGCGGATATTCAATTGTTTGTGGATAATTTTTTATTTTCAGTGCATTGGTGACGATAGGTATGGCACGGGAGAAAACATAGCGTGATACAGGTTCCCGGCTATACCATACTGGGAAAGATTGACGAAACCGTCCATTCGATCGTCTTCAGGGCCCGAGCCGAGGAAGGGGGCCCCTTTGTTGTCATCAAGGCGCTCAAGGCGCGCTACCCCTCGCCCACTGAGATCATCCGCCTGAAGCACGAGTACGAACTCATCCAAGGGATCTCCTCCGACGGCAGCATCAAGGTCATCGACCTCATCGAGATCGATGACGGCCTGGCCCTGGTGATGGAGGACTTCGACGGTGAAGCGCTCAGCGGGCTGATCGCGAAGGGATTCACAGAGGAGCGTTTCCTGGAGCTCGCCATCACCCTGGCATCCATCCTGGGCAGCATCCACGGGCAGGGGGCCGTTCACCGCGACATCAAGCCCGCTAACATCCTGATCGGGAGGAAGGACGGCTCGGTAAAAATCACCGACTTCGGCATCGCGGCCGAGATCACGGGGAAGAACCAGGAGATCTACAACCCCAGGGTCATGGAAGGCACACTGGCCTATCTCTCTCCCGAACAGACCGGCCGCATGAACCTGAGCCTGGACTACCGCACCGACCTCTACTCGCTGGGCGTGACCTTCTACGAGATGCTCACCGGTCAGGTCCCGTTCATGTCCTCGGACCCCATGGAGATCATCCACGCGCACATAGCCAGGGCGCCGGTTCCGCCAACCGAGATCAACCCGAAGATCTCCCCCATGGTCTCGGCGATCGTGATGCGCCTCCTGGCCAAGTCGCCCGAAGACCGCTACCAGAGCTGCGAGGGCTTGGAGCATGATCTCAGGGAATGCCTGGAGAGCCTCAAAACCCGCGGCAAGATCGAGCACTTTTCCCTGGGCGCCCGCGACTTCTCCAGACGCTTCACCGTCCCCCAGACCCTGGTGGGAAGGGACGAGCAGCTCTCCCGGCTTTCCCGGACATTCGAGAGAGCCGCCTCGGGCAGGGTCGAGGTGATGCTCGTCACCGGAGAGCCCGGCATCGGCAAGACTGCGCTGGTAAACGAGATCCGCAAGCTGATCATCGCCAGGCGCGGATTCTTCATCACGGGCAAGTACGACCAGTACCGCAGGCACATTCCCCACAGCGCAATCCTCCAGGCCTTTTCCGGCCTGGCCAGGCAGCTCCTGGCCGAAAGCGGCGCCAGGCTGGGCTCCTGGCGGGCAAAGATCCTCGAGGCCCTGGGGCCCAACGGCAAGATCATCACCGACGCCATACCCGAGATCGCGGGTATCATCGGCTCTCAGCCGGAGATCCCGGAGCTCGGACCCGAAGAGTCGCTGAATCGTTTCCAGATAGTACTGAAGAACTTCGTACGCGTCTTTGCCTCCGAGCAGCATCCCCTGGTGCTGTTCCTCGACGACCTGCAGTGGGCCGACAGCGCGAGCCTGGGCCTGCTCAAGGCAATCCTGACCGACCGCACGCTTGACCACATCCTGCTCATCGGCGCCTACCGCGATACCGACACCCATGCCCACCACCGCCTGATGCTGGCTGTCGAGGAGCTGCAGGCACAGGGCGTGAACGTGGCTGTGGAGAAGCTCGAGGCGCTCACCCCGCCCCAGGTGAATCAGCTGATCGCCGGGTTCCTGCGCTGCGACCCGGAGCTCTCCGAGCCGCTGGCCCGCCTCGTGCACGGCAAGACGCTGGGAACCCCCTTCTTTGTCAACCAGTTCCTGAAGAATCTCTACGAGGAAAAGGCCCTAGTGCTCGACGAGAAGGGATGTTGGACCTGGGACATCGAGCTCATCCGCAATATGCAGGTCACGGACAACGTGGTCGACTTCATGGCCGCCAAGATAGTGCGCCTGCCGCCCGCCCAGCAGGAGCTCATCAAGGTGTGCGCGTGCGTAGGCAGCCGCTTCGACCTCGATACCCTCGCAGGCGTAACAGAGCAGCCAATAACCGGGATCCTCTCCTCTCTCTCCGCGCTCATCGGGCAGGGCCTGATCGCCCACGGCGACGGCGTCTACCGCTTCCACCACGACCGCATCCAGGAGGCGGCCTACTCGCTCATCGCCGAAGAAGAGCGCGCGCAGTTGCATTACCGGATCGGCAGGCGGCTGCTGGCCGCCGCCCCGACCGAGCGCCTGGCCGGCAGGATCTTTTACATCGCCGACCATTACAACCTGGCCCATAACCAGATCACGACCCCCGAGGAGCGCGAGGTCGTGGCCGGGCTCAACCTGAAGGCCGGCCTTCGGGCAAAGGAGTCGACGGCCTACGCGGCCGGGGCCGACTACCTGAAGGCAGGCATGGAGCTCCTGCCGCCCAATGCCTGGGAAGACCGCTACGGTCTGACCTATGCGCTCAATCTCGAACGCATGGAGTGCGCCTACCTGAGCCGGAGATTCGAAGAGGCCCAGCTGCTCTTCGAAGACATCATCGCCCACTCGCGCAGCAAGGTCGACCGCGCCAGGGCCTATGCCACCATGGTGACGCTCTACACCAACATCGGAAAGCTCGCCGAGGCCATCGGCCTGGGCATCAAGGGGCTCAGGATGTTCCGCGAGCGCTTTTCGCCGAGGGCGGGCAAGCTTTCCGTGGCACGCGAGCTGGTGCTCTTCAATATGAAACTCAGGAAGATCGGCCTGGAGAACGTGCCCGCCCTTGCAAAGTCCACCGACGACGAGGTGCTCTGGCGGTGCGAGCTGATCGGCGCGCTCGGTCTGCCCGCCTACTATTCGAACCCCAACCTCTTCGCCGTTGCCGTGCTCAGGGGCGTGAGGAGAGACCTGAGAGATGGGCTCGCGAACACGAGCGCCTTCGGATTCGTGGCCATCGCCACCATCATCAGCTCGGCCCTGGGTGATTACACCACAGCCAACCGCATGGGCGAGATGGCGCTCAGGCTGAACGAGAAGCTGGGGGCCAAGCGCTATGCATGCAAGGTGAGCTTCATCTCCACCTTCTTTCTCATGCACTGGGTCAGGCCCCTAAGAGAGACCCTCGATCACTACCGCAGGGCCTACCGTCTCGGGCTGGAGCTCGGCGACCTGATCTACAGCGGGCACAGCATCACGGCCATGCTCATGAGCCGGGTCATCATGGGTGACAATCTCGATTCCATCCTGGCCGATGCCCAATCCTACAAGGACTTCATCACCGGGCTCAAGGACCCATTCCACGTAAACCAGCTCAACGAGATCATACATGTCTGCCTGCATCTCAAGGGGCTCACCAAGGGCCCCTCATCGCTCGATACCGAGGAATACTGCCTTGAGGAACGATTGCGCGCCATGCGCGAGCAGGGCAACCTGCTGAACGTGTTCTTCTGCCTGCTCACCAAGGAGCGGGCCCTGTATTTCGCAGGCGAGTTCGAGGAGGCAAAGAGCATCGGCGACGAGCTCGATACCCTGCTTGATGTTCCTACCGGGTCGTACCATATCGTGGAGCACGTCTTCCTGCGCTGCATGAGCCTGCTGGCGGTATACCCCGACAGGAGCCCGCGCGAACGGGAACGCCTGCTGAAAACGGTCAACAGGCATTTGAAGAAGATGACGCGCTGGGCCGAGCTCGCACCCGCCAACTGCGAGCACCGCGCCCTGCTCATCAGGGCCGAGATTGCCGCAGCGCTGAACCGGGGCGATGAGGCGGCAGGCCTGTTTCAGCAGGCCGTGGAATCAGCACGCGAGTACGGCTACACCGGCATCGAGGCACTCGCGAACGAGCGCGCGGCGCTGTTCTACCTGAAGAGGGGAAACCGGTTCGTGGGCCGTGCCTATCTGAGAGAAGCTCACCACGTCTACGAGCGATGGGGAGCGGCCATGAAAACGCGCCAGCTCGAGCAGGCCTATCCTGGCGAGCTCTGGCGCGAGCCGGCTGAGAAGGTCCCGGCAAACGGGGACTCCCTCACCTCGACCTCGCACACCTCCACCTCACTGCTGGACCTGGCCACGGTGATGAAGGTCTCCCAGGCCATATCCAGCGAGATCGTGCTCGACCGCCTGATGCAGACGATCATGAAGATGGCGGTGGTCAACGCCGGGGCCCAGCGGGGCTTCCTGCTGCTCAACAACGACGGCCGGCTCACCGTGGAGGCCGGCGAGGAGGACCGGGAAGACGCACAACCCATCCACTCCCTGCCCCTTGATGAGTGCGACTTCCTGTGCAGGAGCGTGGTCAACTACGTATACAACAGCGGCGAGAGCGTCATCCTGGGGCACGCGGCCAAGGAAGACTCCTTCCAGAACGACCCCTACATCATCGCCCGGCAGTGCAGGTCCATCCTGTGCGCCCCCATACTGAACAAGGGAAGGCTCCTGGGTATCATCTACATGGAGAACAACCTCTCGCCGAACGCCTTCACCGCCGAGCACATCGAGCTGCTGCGCATCCTCCTGGCGCAGGCCGCCATCTCGCTGGAAAACGCCAAGCTCTACGAGCTGGCCACGACCGACGGGCTCACCAGGCTCTTCGTGCACCGCTACTTCCACCTGCTCCTCTCCCGGGAGCTCGCCCGTTCGCGCAGGCACAATAAGCAGCTCTCGCTCATCATGATGGACATCGACGACTTCAAGAACTTCAACGACACCTACGGTCACCAGCTGGGTGACGAGGTCCTCAAGAGCGTTGCCAGAACCGTGAAGGGCATCATGCGCGCCGAGGACGTGGTGGCGCGCTACGGCGGCGAGGAGTTCGCCGTGATCCTGCCCGAGACCGGGGCCGCGCAGGCCGCGGTCGCAGCCGAGAAGATCCGCCGCATGGTGGAAATGCTGGAGATCAGGCACGGCGAGAAAAAGCTGCACGTTACCATCAGCCTAGGCGTGGCGACCTTCCCGGAGCACGCCCTGAGCAAGGACGAGCTGATCCTTTGCGCAGATACCGGCCTGTATGCCGCCAAGCGGGGCGGCAAGAACCGGGTCTGCGTGTGCGAATGGCAGGCTGCCCCGCCCGAGGGCGACCGTGCGAACATGCCCTGACGGCACCGGCCGCTCGCTGCCCCCTTTCGGGCGGCGCCTCGTTCCATAAAACCCCGGCACCACTGAAAGCCAGGCATTCTCCATCATACAGGCCTTGTCCTGCCCCTGATACGTATTTTAAAGGCCCCGTCTTTATGCTATATGGGCAAACAGCTTCATTTTCATACTACTATCCTTCTTTCGGAGAAGATCATGGAAGATGTTTCAGGCAGCAGGAGAAACGGGCTGCAGGGTCCGGACAGCAGCAAGGAAACCGAAGGCATTGCCAGGAAACCCGTCGACTTCATCCGCGCCATCATCCTCGAGCACATGAAATCCGGCAGGTTCGGCGGCAGGGTCCACACCCGGTTTCCCCCGGAACCCAACGGCTACCTCCATATCGGCCATGCCAAGTCAATCTGCCTGAACTTCAACATCGCCGCCGAGTTCGGCGGCCTGTGCAACTTGAGGATGGACGACACCAATCCGGTCAAGGAGGAGGTGGAGTACGTCGAGTCCATCATGAGGGACGTGAAATGGCTGGGTTTTGACTGGGATGACCGCATGTTCTACGCCTCGGATTATTTCGAGCGGCTCTACGACTGCGCCGTTGAGCTCATCCGTCGGGGCAGGGCCTATGTCTGCGACCAGAGCCCCGAAGAGATGCGGGCATGCCGGGGCACGCTCACCGAGCCCGGGAAGGACAGCCCCTGGCGCCACCGCAGCATCGAGGAGAACCTCGACCTCTTCGCCCGCATGAGGGCCGGGGAGTTCAGGGACGGCGAGAAGACGCTCCGCGCCAAGATCGACATGGCCTCGCCCAACCTGAACATGCGCGACCCGGTCATCTACCGCATCCTCCACGCCCCGCATCACCGAACCGGCGGGAAATGGTGCATCTACCCCATGTACGACTTCACGCACTGCCTCTCGGATTCCTTCGAGGGCATCACCCACTCGATCTGCACACTCGAGTTCGAGGATCACCGGCCTCTGTACGACTGGTTCCTCGACGCGCTCGAGGCCTATCATCCCCAGCAGATCGAGTTCGCCCGCCTCAACCTCACCTACACGGTCATGAGCAAACGCATGCTGCTCGAGCTGGTGCAGAAGAAATACGTGAGCGGCTGGGACGACCCCCGGATGCCCACGATCTCGGGCATGCGCAGGAGGGGCTACACACCCGAGTCCATCCGCAACTTCTGCGATCGTATCGGGGTAGCCAAGAACGACAGCATGGTCGACATGGAGCTCCTGGAGTTCTGCGTGCGCGAGGACCTCAACCTGAAGGCGCCCCGGAGGATGGCGGTGCTCAACCCCTTAAAGCTGACGATCGAGAACTACCCCGAGGGAAAGACTGAGGAGTTCGAGATCGCAAACCACCCGGACAACCCGGCCATGGGCAGCCGGATGGTACCTTTCAGCCGCACGCTCTACATCGAGCGGGACGACTTCATGGAAGATCCGCCCGCCAAGTTCTTCCGTCTCGCCCCGGGCAGGGAGGTGAGGCTCAGGGGGGCGTACCTCGTCACCTGCACCCGGGTGGAAAAGGACGAAAAGACCGGCGAGATCACCGGGCTTGTATGCACCTACGACCCTGCCACGCGCGGGGGCGATGCGCCGGACGGACGCAAGGTCAGGGGCACCCTGCACTGGGTGTCGGCCGAGCACTCTTTCGAGGCGCGTGTGCGCCTGTACGACCGGCTCTTCTCCGTGCCCGACCCGGCCGGGGACTCTGGCCGCGATTTCACGGAGCACCTCAACCCCTCCTCCCTGGTGGTCCTCGACTCGTGCCGGATGGAGCCCTCGCTCAGGGAGGCCGAACCCGGGTGCACCTACCAGTTCGAACGGCAGGGCTACTTCTGCTCCGACGAGAAGGATTCCCGCCCGGGCGCGCCGGTGTTCAACCGCACGGTAACCCTCAGGGACTCCTGGGCCAAGGCGGGACAGGCTGCGGGAAAATCGCCGGATGAGAAGGCGCCCGCGAAACAGGCTCCGAAAAAGGAGACCGCACCCCGGATCGCGCTGGAAGACTTCGAAAAGGTCGAGCTCAAAGTGGGCCTCATCCGCGAGGTGAGCCTGGTCGAAGGGTCGTCCAAGCTGCTCCGCCTCATGGTGGACGTGGGTGAGGGCCGGCTGCGGCAGATCTTTGCAGGTATCCGCCCCGCCTACGGCGAACCCGATGACCTGCTGGGCAAGCGGGTGGTGGTGGTGGCAAACCTCAAGGAGCGCCAGATGCGCTTCGGCACGTCCGAGGGCATGATCCTGGCTGCGGGAGAAGGCAGCCGCATGGGCATCGTCACCCTCGACGGGGACCCCGAGCCCGGGGACAGGATCTCCTAGCCCGGGGCGGCGCAGCGGATTTCAGCCTTTCTCAGGGGCCCGCGCCGGCAGGCGGGTCCGCCGGCCTCTCTTGAGGAGTATGGGCCACAGGCAGTACGCAGCCGAGACCTGCCGCGATGCTCCTGCGTGCAGGGATTCCCGGGGCAGCAGGGGTGCTTGTTCATCAGGTCCGGCATGGAGAAAGAAAGGCTTCAATTTCGGGAAGAAAAGATCCGATGAGGTCTCCTGAATACCGGATCGGGTGCTGCACAGGGAGAGGCAGCTTGGTTGAGGGAACAAGAGAAACCCCAGCGGCATGAAGCAGCCTGACGAATACAGACACGAATCCTTGGAGTACGCGGGAAGAGGCCCGGCCCTTACCGGAGAAGCGGCCGAGGTCCTTGCCCGCAACCTGAGAATCGGTTATGCGGTCATCGCCGAAGACCGCACCATCATCCAGGCGAACCCTGTCCTTAAACAGATCTTCGGAAGCCTTGAAGGCCGGAAGTGCCACCAGGCCTTTCAGCTCAAGCCGCAGCCCTGCCCCTGGTGCCGGCTCTCTCATACGATCGATTCCGGTATGCCGCAGCACAGCCCCGATCTCACGGCCACCGACCCCTCAGGAAACTCCTGCAGGTTCAGGACGGGCTTCTTCCCGGTCGATGTACAGAATGGAAGGTATGCGCTCAAGGTCTTCACCCCGGCCCTGAAGCTCACCAATGTCCTGACCGGCCTCAAAAAGTCGTGGCTGCCGCTGCCGGATGTCTTCGACTTCCTTCCCGATCCGGCCTTTGTCACCGACACCAGCGGTGCGATCATCCTGTGGAACAGGGCCCTGGAAGAATTCCTGGGCATACCCCGCGGCAGCATGCTGGGGAAGGACGGCAGTGAAAACGCAACCTTGCTGTATCAAGCCATACAGCCCTCGCTGGCCGACCTGGTCCTCGGCAGGAAGGCCGATGCACAGCAGACATACCCTGACCTCAAGCGGGTCGGGGACTCCCTGATCGCGGAGGTCTGCCTGCAGACACCGCAGGGAGAGCGGTTCGTCCAGGCAAAGGCGGGCCCGGTCCGTGATGCCGCGGGCAGGGTCATCGGGGCCATCGAGACCATCCGAGACATCACCGATGCCAGGCTCACGCGCGAAGAGATCCGCCTCCGGGAGGAGAAGTACCGGGACATCTTCGAGAACGTCTCGGACCTGCTCTACGTCCACGACCTTAACGGCAGGTTCCTGGAATCGAACCTGCCGTTCAAGACCGACTACGGTTATACGAAAGAGGACCTGAAAACCCTCACCATCCGCGATCTCATACCCGAGGAGCTCAGGGAGGACTTCAGGAATTACCTCGCCCGCATTCTCGGCTCCGGCAAGGACGAGGGTTCCCTGTGCATAACCACGAAAAGCGGGGATCTCCGGATCCTCGAGTACAAGAACTCGCTCATCCGGGACGGGTCGGGAAACCCGGTATCAGTGCGGGGATCGGTCCGGGACATCACCGAGCGCATCCATGCCCTGAAGGCCCAGCGCCGCAGTGAAGAGCTCTACCGGCTGCTGACCGAGAACATGCACGACGTGATCTGGGTGATAGACACCTCGCTCAACTACCTCTACATAAGCCCGTCGGTGGAGCGGCTCCGGGGATACACCGTGCAGGAGGCCATGAACCAGTCTCTAAAGCAGTTCGTTACACCCGAGTCCTACCGCCGCATCATGGCCGCCCTGGCCGAAGAGCTCGAGCGTGAGCGGAAAGGAGAAAAAACCGATCCCTACCGCTCGAGATCCGTCGAGGTGGAGATAATCAGGAAGGACGGTTCGAAGATCTGGTGCGAGGTCACCGCGTCGTTTCTCAGGGACGAGACGGGTGCGGCGACCAGGATCCTGGGATGCACGAGGGACATCACGGCGCGCAGAAAGGCCGAGGAGTCCCTGAGAGAGAGCGAGGAGCGGTTCCGCACCATGGCGCAGGCGAGCCATGTGGTCTTCTGGATGTCTGAGCCCTGGCCCAAGGGGCAGCCGATCTACATCAGCCCCTCCTTCGAGCGGATCTTCGGCTACTCGCACGAAGAGCTCCACCGGAACCCGACCATCTGGTTCGATCACATCCACCCCGAGGACCAGGCCCGGGTGAACGAGATCGTAAGGGGAAAGGGAAATCAGGCGCACGACTACGAGTGCCGGGTCATCCGCCCGGATGGGACGCTGCGCTGGGTGCGCATCAGGGTCACCCCGGATGGAAGCCCGGTCATGATCACCGGCATCACCGAGGACATTACCGAGCAGAAGCGCTCGGAACAGGAAAAGGCGAGCTACGAGGAGCGCCTTGCCAGAGCGCAGAAGATGGAGGCCATCGGCACCCTTGCAGGTGGAATCGCCCATGACTTCAACAACATCCTCTCCGCTATCATCGGCTACACCGAGCTGGCCCTGGATGACGTCCCTCAGGAGAGCCTGACCGCACGCAGGCTCAGGGAGGTTCTCAGGGCTGGAGACCGGGCCAGGGACCTGGTGAGCCAGATCCTCACCTTCAGCCGGCAGGCCCGAACGGAGAAAAAGAGGGTCAGCGCCCACATCATCATCAAGGAGGCAATGAAGCTCCTGCGGTCTTCGATCCCCAGCACCATCGCCATCGTCCAGGACATCGATCCCGGGTGCCCGGCCGTGTTCGCGGACCCGATCCAGATCCACCAGGTCGTCATGAACCTCTGCACCAACGCCTACCAGGCCATGTCGGAGAGGGGCGGGACCCTCACGGTGAGCCTGGGCCCGGTGGAGTTGGACGGCGATCCCGCCCGCAGCATCCCGCCCCTCGATGCAGGCCGATACCTCAGGCTGTCTGTGAGCGACACCGGGTGCGGCATGGACCCGGAGACCATCAGGCGCATCTTCGAACCCTTCTTCACCACCAAGGAGCCGGGAAAGGGCACGGGCATGGGGCTTGCCACGGTGCATGGCATCATAAGCGATCTCTCCGGCGCGATCACGGTCGAGAGCGCACCCGGCAGGGGGAGCACCTTCCACGTGTTCCTGCCCGCCCTCGAAGGGCAGGCAGCCGAAGCCGGCAAGGGAGAGAACCTGTTGCCCCTCGGGCGCGGAGAGAGGATCCTGCTCGTCGACGACGAACCAGCCATCCTCTCCTTTGCCCGGGGCATGATCGAGCAGCTGGGCTACTCGGTGCTCGCCTTCCGATCCAGCACCGAGGCGTTGAGCGTGTTCAACCAGAGCCCCGGGACGTTCGACCTCGTGATCACCGACCAGACCATGCCCCAGCTCACCGGATCGGAACTCGCCTCAGAGCTCCTGGCCATCCGGGGCGACATCCCCATCGTCCTCATGAGCGGCTACAGCCGCGAGGCATCCTCGCTCAGGCCCGGCCAGCAGGGCATCAGCGTCTACCTGGAGAAGCCTTTCTCGCGCAGGGACCTGGCCCATGCCATATCCCGGGCCTTGGGCCGAGAGTGAAGCAGATCCCTTTCCGCCCGCGATACAGCACCGCCGGCATGGGAGCATAGGCCGCCGCATCGCAGCCCCTGTGCCGGGGCATTGAGATTCCCGGCCCGGGGCCTATACTTCTTGATACATGTTCATGCCGCTTCCCTTTCAGGGAGGAGCGCCCGGCCGGCCAACGGACTGCGCTGGCTCCCGCGCGGCATACAGTCTACTGTTCCGGAGGATGGTACGTCTGGAGAATGCAGCGGATTGGTTCTCACATGCCAGGTAGCTTGCTGAACGCCTCTGGTGGATGTCATGACGCAGGTACGCAACCGGCGCCGTCTCTCCCGGGCCTTCCCCCAAAGCGCCTTCCTCACCGGCATGTCTCTCTGCGGAAAAACCCCTTGATCCCGAGGAGGGCTCGACGAATCAGCTAGGAGGAAGCAGATGTCGAACAAGGAACTTCCCCATTCACCCGGAGGACTTTCCCAACGCTCCGATGCAGGCGCTGCAGGCAGGCGTCCTTACCCGGTTCCCCCGGCCGCGGCGACCCGGTTTACCCCGGATTTTTTCACCAGCTTCGATCTCCTGCCCCTGACCGTGTTCGAAGAGGCGGGAAGGTTCGCGCCCGCCATCTCGATCATGCAGAGCGAGAGCTCGCTCGTCCTCGAAGCAGACCTTCCGGGCATCCGGACCAAGGATCTCGAGATCGCTCTGAGCCCAGGCATGCTGGTGATTAGCGTGAAGGAGAACCCTGCCCCGGAATGGGGCTGCCCTCTCTGCGGGTCCTTCCGCAGAACGGTTCCCCTGCCCTTTCCCGCAGACCCCCGCGACGTCGAGGCCACCTTCATCAACGGCACCCTCCAGGTTGTGGTCTCAAGGAGGAAAGGACCCCTTTCGGCGGGGGTGCGAATTCCGCTCAAAAAATCCTAGACGCTCTTGTGTACCAGGAAAAAATCTTATGGATTTCCAGCCGGTTCCATACTATGATTGAATGATGAATCATGCTTTTTCCTACCATTCAATGCATCCAGCCTCTCTGAGGTTCATTTTCCAACCAGAGGAGATTCGTGCGTGTGAAAAAGGCAAAGATCCTGATCATCGACGACGAGGAGTCAATCCGCAACACCTTCACTGACTTTCTTGCAAAAGAAGGCTACCTTCCCTGGCCGGTCGCTGACTATGCCGGGGCCATGAAGGCCCTTGACAGCTCGTCCTTCGATCTCGTATTCACGGATATCGTCCTGGGGTCACGCTCGGGCATCGACATCCTCAAGGAGATCAAGGCCCGCGGGCATCACTGCCCGGTGATCATGATAACCGGGCTTCCCGACGTCAATACCGCCGCGATCTCGGTGCGCCTGAACGCCTTCGATTACATCCCCAAGCCCATCAAGCGGGAGGCGCTCATCCGGGTCACCAAACAGGCGCTGCAGCACAAGGCCCTGCTGGACGAAAAGCGCATCGTGGAGCAGGAGAACGAGCAGTACCGCCTTCATCTGGAGGCGATCTTCCGCAGCGTGGAAGACGCCATCGTCACGGTGGACCCAGCCAGGAACGTAACCAGGATCAACGAGTCCTTCGAGCGGATCTGCAGCCTTGGGACCCATGAGGTGCTCGGAAATCGCTACGAGTCCGTGAAACGCCGTTGCAGCGGGCTATGCTGCGATGTTCTGAGGCAGGTCATCGACACCAGGAGCACCATCCACGAGTATCGGATCGAATGCATGCACCCGAGACGCGCCAACCAGTCGGTGGTCCTGAGCATCGCCCCGCTGAGAGACAGCAGCGATCGGCAGGTCGGAGCAGTCATGATCATCCGCGATGTCACGCGGATCTCGCTGCTGGAAAAAGAGCTCCGGGAGCGAAACCAGTTTCACGGCATCATTGGGAGGAGCCAGAGGATGCAGGAGATCTACGATCTCCTGGAAAATCTCAAGGACATCGACACCACGGTGCTTATTACCGGGCCCAGCGGTACGGGCAAGGAGCTCGTGGCGCGGGCTATCCATTTCGGCGGGGCACGGGCGGCCCGGCCCTTCGTGGTGGTGAACTGCTCGGCCTTGGCGGAAAATCTCCTGGAGAGCGAGCTGTTCGGCCACGTCAAGGGCGCCTTCACCGGCGCCGTAAAGGACAAGACCGGCCGCTTCCAGACTGCGGACCACGGCACCATATTCCTCGACGAGATCGGCGACATATCCCCCAGGATACAGCTCAAACTGCTGAGATTCCTGGAAACCAAGGAGTTCGAGCGCGTGGGAGACACCACCCCGATCAAGCTCGATGTCCAGGTCATCACGGCAACGAACCGGGACCTGAAAGCACAGGTGGCCAGGGGAGAGTTCCGGGAGGACCTCTACTACCGGCTCAAGGTGGTGGAAATCAAGCTGCCGCCCCTTGCGGCCAGACGCGACGATATCCCCCTGCTCGTAAGCCACTATGTCGGCGTGTTCAACCAGCGATTCGGCAAGCGAATCTCAGGGATTTCCCCGGAGGTGGAGAAGCTGTTCATGGAGTACCGGTGGCCCGGGAACATCCGCGAGCTCATCCACACGCTCGAGCATGCCTTCGTAGTCTGCAAGAAACCCCTGATCGGGCTGGCAGACCTCCCGCCCGAGCTCCGTGAACACGCCGCGCCCGCAAATGATGCCGAAGGAGATGCCGCACGGGATCGCGACCGGATCATGGAAACTCTCAGGCAGGCGGGGGGAAACAAGGCGAAGGCGGCCAGGATCCTGGGCATCAGCCGCCAGACCATCTACCGCAAGCTCCAGGATTACAAAAATGGCAATCATTACGGATGATTGTATGATGTGACACTTCTGTCACCGTAACATCATCCTCATACGAGACACATCCAGCCCATGGATTACCATATTGTAATCATCTCCTGATTGCCTGCAACAGCCCGTTAACATTCATTTATTTATCTTAAAACCACGACATGCCCCCCGGCTGGCATGCTTGTTGTCTCACTGAGGCGAGCAGAGATTCGATTATGGGAAAAAATCGAGGAGGAAAACCGCCATGACCGGGGATACGCTGATTACCAGGCTTCAGTCGGACACCGCGGCCGGGTTCCTTGACGACGATACCGGTACGCTCCTCATTGCCTGCCTGAAGACCGGCCCGGACTTTCCCGAGGACTTGGGCCGCCTCGGCGAGGTGGCTTCCCTGCTCAGGGAAGACGGCGTCACCATAGGGTACGTGCTGGACGACATGCTTCTCTATTTCTCCGATCGTTTCGGAATCGCGGGCACGCCCACCTATCTCCTGATCAAAAGCGGCATCATCCTCGGGACACTCCTGGGGAAGACAACGGCCCCTGCCCTGGGCCGGTTCATCAGGAATATGGACAGGAAATACCGGCTCCAGGACCGGGACGGGAACACGGACTGCAGCGCCATCCCGAGCGGGTAATCGAGGCCGACGATGATATGAATCTGAACAACGCATCCCGTTTGATGGATCCTGCCCGTCACCACGCGGGCGACCTCGTTGAAATATCCGGGACATTCCCGCATGCCTCCTCCGGAGGGATGCGGATCTTTCTTATGGCAATCCCCGCGAAAACCCAACCTCAAGGAGGAGAATATGTTTAAGAACCTGAAGTTAGGAACCAAGCTTATCTTGGTGGGATCAGTGATCCTACTGGTCCCCCTGGCCACTGTGGGCTTCTTTGCCGTGAAAAAGGCTTCTCAGGGTCTCGCCGGCATCGAGTACGAGCTGCTCACGTCGGTCACCGTAACTCTCGCACAGGGAATCGACAATGCACTGGAGGGAGAAAAGAAGGTGGTCACGGACCTTGCAGTCGGGTCGGATACGGTCAGTGCCCTTGCAGCAGTAGCGGAAAAGGGACTGAGCAAGTCTCAGGCTGAAGTGGCTCAGCTCAGCGAGAAATTCAGGACTTTCAGCCGGACGCCCGGGCTGCGGGACAATTCCGAGGTGGTGTTCGCCGCCGACACGGCCGGAACTATCATTGCCGCATCCGATCCCTCGTACCTTGGGGTCTCGATCGCTGACAGGAATTATTTCAAGGAGGCCCTGGCTGGCAAGGTCAACATCGGCGAGCCGGATCTGAACAAGGTGACCAACACCCCGTTCTTCCCCGTTGCAGCACCTATATATTCGCAGGGAAAGATCGTCGGAATGGTCTCCAACACTCTGGACATGGGCTATCTCAATGATCTCGTCAACCGCACGAAAACCGGCCAGACCGGGTATGCCTTCATGATCAACCGCAACGGCCTCATACTCGCCACCCGGTAAAGGACAATATCATGAAACTGAATGTGAACTCGCTGAAGGGCATGGAAGAAATCGCAAACCAGATGATGGCCGGGCAGGCGGGTGTGGAGAACTATGTATACGAAGGTATTCCGAAGACCGCAGGCTTTGCACCCGTGAATGCCACCGGCTGGAGCGTATGCCTCTCGCTGCCGGATGAGGAGTTCCTGGCCCCGGCCAAGGCCGTGCGCAACATCGTGTTCATCGCGGCGGTGATATTCTTTGCCGTGGCATTTTTGGTGTTCTTCCTGTTTGCCCGTGGCATCACCAAGGCCCTGCAAAAAGGCGTGGATCTGGCGGTCAGGGTCGCTGACGGCGATCTCACCGCTGAAATCGACGTGGTGCAGAAGGACGAGATCGGCCAGCTTGCAGACGCCATGAGGAACATGATCAGCAAGCTCCGCACCATCGTGGCAGATGTGCACCACGCGGCGAATAACGTGGCGGCGGGCAGCGAGCAGATGAGCTCTGCGGCCGAGGAGCTCTCGCAGGGGGCGAACGAGCAGGCATCCGCTGCCGAGGAGGCGTCGTCATCCATGGAACAGATGGCCTCCAACATCCGCCAGAACGCCGACAACGCCCAGCAGACCGAGAAGATCGCAGTCAAGTCCGCCGGCGACGCCATCGAGGGCGGCAAGGCCGTCGAGGAAACGGTCAGCGCAATGAAGACCATTGCCGAGAAGATCGCCATCATCGAGGAGATCGCACGGCAGACCGACCTTCTGGCCCTGAACGCAGCCATCGAGGCGGCACGGGCTGGAGAGCACGGCAAGGGTTTTGCCGTGGTGGCCGCAGCAGTCAGGAGGCTGGCCGAAAGAAGCGCAGAGGCAGCGGGCGAGATCAGCAAACTCTCGATCAACAGCGTGGAGGTGGCCGAGAAGGCGGGCAAGCTCCTCTCCCAGATCGTGCCCGACATCCAGAAAACCTCCCAGCTGGTCCAGGAGATCACCGCTGCCAGCAACGAGCAGAACGCGGGCGCAGACCAGATCAATGCCGCCATCCAGCAGCTCAACCAGGTCGTCCAGCAGAACGCCTCGGCTGCAGAAGAGATGTCTTCCACTGCCGAAGAACTGTCCTCGCAGGCCCTCCAGCTCCAGGATACCATCGCGTTCTTCAAGCTCGATAATAACGGCACCAGGAGAACTGCCGCGGCCCAGGGCACCCCGGGTGCACCGAAGAAACCGATCAATGGAATGATCAAGGGGCATCAAGCAGTTCCGCACAACGTGCCAAAGATATCGGCCGGCTCTTCCCAGGACGTACGGCCCTCGGGAATAACCATAAACCTGGAAGACGCCGACAGCAGGGGTGACTCCAAGGACAGCGAGTTCGAGCGTTACTGAAGAGATGAGGAGAACGTCATGAGCGTACAAGGAATAACCGAGACGACCCAGTATCTCTCGTTCCGCCTCGACGAGGAGGAATTCGCCCTGGAGATCGCCCGGGTCAGAGAGGTGCTGGACTTCACGCGGATCACCAAGGTTCCCCAATCGCCGCCCTTCATGCGGGGCGTGATCAACCTGCGGGGCACCGTGGTGCCCGTGGTAGATCTCAAGGACAAGTTCGGCATCGGGATCACGGATAAAACCGTCAATACCCGGATCATCATCTGCGAAATCAACGTGGACGGCGACATGACCACACTGGGCGCACTGGCGGACTCGGTGCACGAGGTCATGGAAATCGAACCCGAACACATTGAGCCCGCACCCAAGATCGGCACCCGGCTCAACACCGAGTTCTTGAGGGGCATGGGCAAACGCGATGAAGAGTTCATCATGATCCTCGACATCGACAAGGTCTTTTCCACAGACGAGCTCTCGCTCGTCAGCCAGTCGTCGCCGGGTGGGGCAGCTGACAACTGCCTGGAAGAACCCAGGCATGAGTACTCACAGGAGGTTACTGCATAGACCTGCCCTCTTTATAGCAAGCCGGCCGGCCGGAAATCGCCGCAGTACGGCCGGCCACGCTTGGCAAGAGAAAGAAAGCGAAAAACGAGAAAGATGAGATCACCGCAGGAAAACACCACCACCATCCCGCGTGCCATGATGTCGCAGGAACTGTTTTCGCGCCTGAGCGAATTCATCTACCGGGAGAGCGGGATCAAGATGCCGCTGACGAAAAAGACCATGCTCGAGGCCAGGCTCCAGAAGCGCCTGAGGGCCATCGGCCTGGGTTCCTACGACGAGTACTGCAGCTACCTGTTCAACCCCGACGGCATAGCCAACGAGCTCGTGCACATGATTGACGTGGTCACCACCAACAAGACCGAGTTCTTTCGCGAGGCCCAGCACTTCGAATATCTCATCGAGAACGTGGTGCCCGAACTCATCAAGAACAAGGGAGCGGGGATCCGAAGGCCGTTCATGGTATGGTCTGCGGCCTGCTCCTCCGGTGAAGAGCCGTATACCCTTGCTATGGTGCTCGACCAGTTTTCCCGCAAGATCCAGGGATTCACCTTCCAGGTCCTGGGCACCGACATTTCCACCCGGATGCTCCAGATCGCCCGGGATGGCATCTACGAGGAGGAGCGTGCGCAGCAGATTCCCTTCGAATTCAAGCGCGCCTACCTCATGAGGAGCAGGGACCGGAGCAGGAGGCTGGTCCGCATCGTGCCCGAGCTCAGGGCTCTCGTGAAGTTCCGTCGGCTCAACTTCGTGGCCGAGGATTTCGGCATGCGGGAGAAGATGGACGTTGTCTTCTGCCGCAACGTGCTCATCTACTTCGACCATCCCACCCAGGAAACCGTGATCAACCGGATCTGCGGACACCTTCATCCGGGCGGGTATCTCTTCACCGGCCATTCGGAGACAATCAACGGCATGAAGGTGCCCCTGGTGCCGGTGGCCAATACGGTGTCAAGGAGGACCCAGCCGTGATCCCTGGGGCCGAGCCTCGAATCAGGACCTGCTACCTGAAGCCGGGAGAGATCCACCTCACGTCTGCTCCCTCGCTCATCACCACGGTCCTGGGATCCTGCCTGTCGGTCACCATGCACCACCGCGCAACAGGGATGAGCGCGATCTGCCATGCGGTCATGCCCAGTATCGCCAAGGACAGGAACGGGGCGAAAGAGGCCGTGTTTCAGTACGTGGACTCCTCCCTCCAGTGGATGCTCGATCAGTACACCGCCAGGGGAATCAGGATGAGCGACATTGAGGTGAAGATGTTCGGCGGGGCGGCCATATTCCAGGAAACAGGCTCACTCGGAAGGGACATGAACATCGGGAAGAGAAATGTCGAAGCGGCCCTTGCCTTTCTCAACAAGCACAGGATCTCGCTCAAGGCCTGGAGCGTGGGTGGAAACCTGGGCCGCAAGCTCATCTTCAACACCTCAACCGGCGAGGTTCTCGCCAAGTTCATCTCAAGGACCGAGATGCCGCCGACCGGCTGCGGGGGAAAGAAATGAAAAAGGTACGGGTACTCGTTGTCGACGATTCCGCCCTGGTACGCCAGACGCTCCAGGAGATCCTCTCGACCGACCCGAGGATCGAGGTCATGGGAGCGGCGTCCGACCCGTATGCGGCTGCGGAGAAAATGCGGGTACAGGCGCCCGACGTGATCACCTTGGACGTGGAGATGCCCAGGATGGACGGGCTCACCTTCCTGAAGAAGATCATGGAACAGCACCCCATCCCGGTGGTGATCTGTTCGTCGCTTGCAGGCAAGGGAACCGAGACGGCCATGAAGGCGCTGGAGTTCGGAGCCGTTGAGGTGATCCACAAGCCTTCATTGGGCACCAAGCAAATGCTGAAGGAATCGACCATGCTCATCTGCGATGTAGTGGTGGCTGCATCGAGAACCCGGGCGAAAAGGAAATCTCCCGATCAATCGCTGGCCACGCCCAAGCTCAGCGCGGATGTCATCATCCCCCGCGGCAGGCCTGATGCACAGCTCCAGACCACGGAGAAAGTCGTGGTGGTGGGTGCGTCCACGGGAGGAACCGAGGCGCTGCGAGTCCTTCTGCAGGCCCTTCCCGAAAACTGCCCAGGCATGGCCATCGTCCAGCACATGCCCGAGGGATTCACCAAAGCATTCTCCCAGAGGCTCAACAACCTGTGCCGCATCACGGTCAGAGAAGCGTGCGACAACGATACGATCCTGCCCGGGCATGCGCTGATCGCTCCGGGAAACAGGCACCTTCTGCTCAAGAGGAGCGGTGCCCGGTACTACGTGGAAATCAAGGACGGCCCGCTCGTCTGCCGCCACCGCCCGTCGGTGGATGTTTTGTTTCGCTCTGCTTCACGCTATGCCGGCAGAAACGCCATCGGCGTGATCATGACCGGCATGGGCGACGACGGCGCCCGCGGCATGCTGGAGCTCAGGGAATCGGAGGCGTACACCATCGCACAGGACGAGAGCTCCTGCGTCGTGTTCGGAATGCCGGCCGAGGCCATCAAGCTGGGCGGGGTGCAGAAGGTGCTGCCACTCGAGGCCATACACCGGGAGATCATGAAGGTATACAGTGCAACTCCTGCGATCGGACAGAAGGGATGAAGATACCAGAGCTCATGAGATTCATCAGAAACGGGCGCCGTACCGGCTCGGAGGCGGGAAACCAGTCCGGCGCGGGCGCAACGGGCCCATGGATTGCGACACTCTCAGCGGTCACAGGGAATCTGAGCACACTGGAGACCAAGACCGAGCAGGACTTTCTCCAGGTCGGGGAAAAGCTCCAGGATTTCCACCAGCGTTCCATGGAGATGGCCGAGATTGCCACCCGGGTACTGGGGCTCATGACCGGCGAGGAATTTCACCAATCCATAAGCTCGCTCATGGATATCGTCGAAGAGCTGCGGCGCCACCTGGAAACGTCAAGGAATCATTCCGAGAAGACCTCGCAGGTGCTCCGGCAGTATTACGACACCCTGCGCTCGGTTTCCTCGTCACTGGAGGACTTCAAGCTCCTCGTGCTCAACCTGAGGATGCTGGGTTTCTTCACTCGGGTGGAGAACGTGCACCTTTTCACGAGCAATTCAGGGTTCAGCTCGCTTACCGACGACGTGAAGAACCTCTCGGAGAGCGTCAGGGAAAAGTCCATCGAGATAAAGAAAAAAGCCGATGATCTCCTGATCACCATCGGCACGACCCTCTCGGACATGACGGCCGCCCAGAAGATCCAGAGGGCAAAGACCGGGATGATGCTCCAGCACATCGAATCGAACCACACGATCCTAAGCACGAAAACCGAGAACGCCACGAGCAGTGCTCACCGCATTGCGCAAAGCGCCGGGAAGATCACCGGCAACATCGAAGAGATCGTATCGAGCATGCAGTTCCACGACATCACCCGGCAGCAGATCAGCCATGTAAGGGGGGCCCTCGAGGGTATCGCCTCAGACCTGGAGGCAGGGCAGAAACCCCTGCCCCAGCTCGCGGGCATTGCACTGGAGGTCTGCTCACTCCAGGCCCTGCAGCTCTCCCAGTCTCAGAACGAGTTCTTCAATGCCGTGGAGAACATCTTGGGCAACCTGGGAGGCATCGCCCGCAACGTCGGGGAAATAATGCGAGAAGCCAACGCTGTAGCCTGGGCGTCGGACTATGAGGGCATCAGCTTCATGGAGGAGATCGACTCGGGCATCTCGTCGGTTCTCACCACCCTCGATCAGGATATCTCGGAACAGACGCGACTGACCTCCACCATCAGGTCGGTCAGCGACATGGTTTCGGAGATGTCCTTCTTCGTTAAAGAGATCGAGGACCTGGGCCTGAATCTCCAGCTCATCGCCTTGAACGCCCGAATCAAAGCGGCCCATATCGGAAGCGAGGGCGCCGCCCTGGATACCATCTCCGGCAGCATCTACGAGATTTCGAAAAACTCGCGTTCGGACACCCTTGCCCTCTCGAGCACCCTGGCAGAGGTGGGAAAGGCGGCCCAGTCCTTCAGCCGGGAATTGGAGGCGATACAAGAAGACCAGCAGAGGCAGGTGGAAAAGCTCATGAATAACCTCAAGTCCATCATTGCCTCGCTCCACGAAGTGAACACCCGGGTCATGGCTGCGGTCACGGACATGAACTTCCAGGGAGATTCGCTCGCGCGTGATATCACCGCCATGATCAAGGAGATCACGGTGCATCATGAGATGAACGAGGCCCTGGCCGAGGCCAGAGAACGAATCATGCGGGTCGTGGACGAGGTGGCATCCGCCTTCCCCGATCACGACCGGTCGGCCGCCGAGACCTACCTCGAAACCCTTGATGGACGATACACCATGGAGAGCGAGCGGGATATCCATTTCAAGCACATGGAGCGAAAAACTAAAGGGACGCATGCCGGCCGGGAACACCCGGCAGTAGGAGATCTGGGCGAGAATGTCGAGCTGTTCTGAACCGATGCAAGAGAGAATGACAGGGCTCGGAAAGGAGAACTGTGATGGGAAATATCACCTGGCATGACAAGGCAGGAGCAAGGGGCAGGACCCTGAAACTGGAGGGGACGCTGACCATCGAGATCGCGTCTGAACTCAGGGATGCGCTTCTCCATGCACTGGAAACGTCAGGGCCCCTCGAGATGGACGTAAGCGCCGTGGAATCGGTCGATCTGGCATGTGTGCAGGTGCTCTGCTCGGCACACGGTTCCTTTCACCGGGCAGGCCTGAAAATATCCCTTGCCGGAGAAATCCCTGCAGGAATCCATGCCGCGCTTGAGTCCCTGGCCATCTCCCCTGATGCATGCGACTCGCCCTGCAGCCAGGAGTGCCCGTGGAAGACTGGGGGAAGGCAATGAGCAAGAAGATGAAGATATTGACCGTGGACGATTCGGCAAGCATCCGGCAGATGGTCTCCTTTACCCTCAAGAAAGAAGGGTACGAGGTGATCGAGGCCTCCGACGGAAAAGATGCACTGTCAAAGATCGCCTCCGGGGGGGTGAACATGGTGATCACGGATCTCAACATGCCCAACATGAACGGGATCGAGCTCATCCGGGCCTTGCGTACCAACCCTGCATACAAGTTCATACCCATCGTCATGCTCACCACCGAATCCAACCAGGACAAGAAGGATTCGGGCAGGCAGGCGGGCGCGACCGGCTGGATCGTGAAGCCCTTCAAGCCCGAGCAGCTTGTTGCCGTGGTGAAAAAACTGCTCGGATAATTCTTAAGGAGGCAGGCGAGCTCTCACCTTTCAGGAGATACGCATATGGACGCACATAAACAGCTCTACCGCGAAGAGGCATTCGAGCTGCTGGCAGAACTCGAGCAGGCACTCATCGAGCTCGAGCAGCAGCCGGGCGACCTGGATATCGTGAACCGGATTTTCCGGGCCATGCACACCATCAAGGGATCAGGGGCCATGTTCGGCTTCGACGAGATCGCCTCGTTCACGCATACCATCGAGACGGTATACGACCTCATTCGCGAGGGAAAGCTCCGGGTGGATGAAGAGCTCATCAGTCTTACCCTTCGATCCTGCGACCAGATCAAGGCCATGCTGGACGCTTCCGTCGGGGGGGAGGGCGTGGATGCGGACCTCATCGAGGAGATCACCGCTTCCTTCAAAGGGCTCATTTCCTCCGGCCAGGACGCCGCTCCCGGGCAGTCAGAGTTCTTCCCGGCATGCACCGGCGGCGATCGGGAGGATGGACTGAAGGCGGAAATCGCCTACCGCATCCGCTTCAAACCCCATCGCGAGCTGTTCCAGAACGGGACCAACCCCATCCCCCTGCTGAACGAGATCAGGGAACTCGGCCACGCCCATGTCATCTGCCATCTCAAGGAGCTTCCCGGCCTCGAAGAGCTGGACCCCGAGGCATGCTATGCCTCCTGGGACATCATCCTCATCACGGACAGGGATGCCGATGCAATCCGCGATGTGTTCATCTTCGTAGAGCACGTAAGCGACATCGAGATTGCCAGGATCGATGACTGCAGTGAGGCCGATCATGAAGAGTACAAGAAGATCGGTGAGATCCTCTTCGAACGGGGCGACATCAGCTTAAGCGACCTGGAAAGCATTCTGGGCAGGCAGAAGAAGATCGGCGAGCTGCTCGTGGAATCCGGGAAGGCCTGCCGCTCCGAGGTGCAGTCCGCCCTGATGGAGCAGGAGCAGGTGAGACACTTACGCAAGAAGCACATGAGCGAGGCGTCCGGGGACAGTGCATCCAGCATTCGGGTGGCATCCCACAAGCTCGATTCCCTGGTGAACCTGGTGGGCGAGCTGGTCACTGTACAGGCGAGGCTCACTCAGCTTGCCGCCCAGAGAGACGACCATGACCTCGTCTTGGTTTCAGAAGAGGTGGAACGTCTGGCTGCCGAGCTCAGGGACAACGCCATGGGCATCCGCATGCTGCCCATCGGGACCACCTTTGCCAGGTTCAAGCGCCTGGTGAGGGATCTCTCCACAGAACTGGGCAAGGAGGTGAACTTCACCACCTCGGGCGAGGAGACCGAGCTCGACAAGACCGTGATAGACCGGCTCGGCGACCCGCTGGTCCACCTCATCCGCAACAGCATCGACCATGGCATCGAATCGCCCGAGGAGAGACGGGCAGCGGGAAAACCGGTGGAAGGAACCATCCGCCTGAGGGCCGAGCATTCCGGCGCCCACGTGCTCATCTCGGTGAGCGACGATGGGGCCGGGCTCGACACCGAGGCCATCCGGGCCAAGGCTATCGAAAAGGGTCTCATCAGCCCCGATGCAGGCTTGAGCGAAAAGGAGATCTTCGAGCTCATCTTCGCTCCCGGTTTCTCGACCGCCCGGAGCGTCTCCAAGGTGTCGGGCAGGGGCGTGGGAATGGACGTG
Organism: Desulfomonilia bacterium; assembly: GCA_049275795.1. Taxonomy (GTDB): domain Bacteria; phylum Desulfobacterota; class Desulfomonilia; order UBA1062; family UBA1062; genus Phosphitivorax. The sequence continues at coordinate 1,936 of JBASVF010000409.1, read as the reverse complement.
GTGGTCAGCAGCATCGAGTCCTTAGGCGGCACCGTGGAGATCGAGTCCGAAAAAGGCAAAGGCACGACCATCACCCTGAAGCTGCCGCTCACCCTTGCTATCATCGACGGCCTGCTGGTGACCATATCCGGCGAATACTTCGTCATTCCGCTCAATGCCGTGGTGGAGTGCGTGGAGCTCAGCGCCGAAGACCGGCGGCGCAGCCACGGCAGGAACCTGGCCAGGGTCCGGGACGAGATCGTACCCTACATCCCCCTGCGTAAGGTCTTCTCGCTCGACGGCGACAGACCGGCCATCGAGCAGGTGGTGGTGACCGAGAACTCCGGCCGGAGGATCGGCTTCGTGGTGGACAAGGTCGTGGGACAGCACCAGACCGTGATCAAGAACCTGGGCAGATTCCTCAGGCACGTCGAGGGGGTATCCGGAGCCACCATCATGGGTGACGGCACCGTGGCGCTGATTCTCGACATCAACAAGCTCATCCAGCAAAGGGAGTTCGAGGAGACCACGGCGAGCAGCTCCCTGTGCCACGCATGAGGAGCAGGCGGTGAGATTCGAACCTTCCGCCCGGCAGAGGCCCTCAAAAGCCGGAAGCCAGCCGGAACGCACAGGCAAGGCCAGCTCCGAACCCCGGGCGCTGAAGCGGGACAAACCGGGTGGAACCCCGTCCAGGTGATCCCCCGTCCCCAAGGGGGCATCGCGGAAGGGAGAGAGGCTCACCCGCCCGGGGACCCTCTGCCGGGTGCTCCCCGGCACTCGTTTCCTTTCCCTTCCGGCTGTGCTAGATACACCACTAGTGAACGCGCCGCTTCGGAGCGGCCCGGGAGGTGCGATGAACCCCTGCGAAGCATGCGCCCTCGAAGACAAGGTGTATGAGTGCTGCGGAAGGTTTCCGGAAACCGGCCGAAGCGTGCTTCTGAGAATCGGCGGCACAGCCGGAATCTCTGCGTGCCCCTACCTGGACTCCGGCGGCAGGTGCACCATCTATGAACGCCGTCCCCTGGCGTGCATGCGCCACTCCTGTTCGCAGTACGACTCGTACCACGGGATCGACCGCCTCTTGGGAACGTTCCCTGCCCCTTGGGATCCATCGGATCTCTAGGGGCCTGGCTCCGTGCGAAGACCCCGGCCTGGAGGAAGGCCGCATCGGCCCGGCAAGGGGTCCCGGCGGCCGGACCTTTCAGGTGCAAACCGGCTGGTGCCGGCGCCCGGGCATCCCCGCTCCCGGCCGGACTTCAACAGGCACGAGAGGAACGCACGGACCGGCATGAAAGCTTGTGCACATGCCCGATCGGGTTACCATGCTCTAAAGCCGCTCCATGAATTGCCGCTTGGGCGAGAGATCACTGATCACCTGATCCTATCAGGCCTGCACCCGGCATCTATTCCCACCGGATGTCTGCGGCGCGGATGAAGCGCACCCCCTTGCCCGTCATGGTCTCAAGCGCACGGGAAAGGCTTCCGGGCGGCGATCCCACGGGCCGGGAAAGCTCGGGGATGACATACACCTCGTACCCCAACGCGGCTCCGTCCACCGCGGTGAAGAACACGCAATAATCAAGGGCCAGCCCGCAGAGGAAGAGCCTCCTCGCGCCCCGCAGCTGCAGGTAGCCGTGAAGGCCTGTCGGGGTCTTCAGGTCGTTTTCCACGAAGCCCGAGTAGCTGTCGATGCCCTGGTGGTAGCCCTTGCGGATGATCGCCTGCGCGTAGGCGGTCTCGAGGCCGGGGTGAAAGTCGGCGCCCCTGCTCCCCTGCACGCAGTGGTCAGGCCAGAGGACCGGACCCAGGCCCTCGGATTGGAAGGGGTCGTAGGGCTTCCGCCCCGGGTATGCCGAGGCAAAGGAGCGGTGGCCGGCCGGGTGCCAGTCCTGGGTGAGCACCACTGGGAGCCCGCTCTGGCTGAAAAGCGCCATGACCCGGTTGATCCCTTCGACGA
>JBASVF010000408.1:0-7276 GCA_049275795.1 Desulfomonilia bacterium | reverse complement strand
CGCCTCGATCCTGCTGTGCGGCATCCTGTCCGACACCCTGGTGCTCAGGTCGGTCACCACAACGGAAGCGGACCGCGAGACTGCAGAATACCTGTGCGACATCACCGACCTCGACATCGAGGCCCTGGGCAGGGATATCATGGCCTCGGCCTCGGTTGCCGCGCGCCTGCCGGTAGAGGACATGATCAGGCTCGACATGAAGGAGTATGAGGCCTCGGGCGACAAAATCACGGTCAGCCAGATCGAGGTCACGAACAACGACGAGATCCTCAAGCGCTCAGAGGAGGTCATTTCCGCGCTCCAGTCGCTCCGGGCGCGAAGCGGTCTCTACCTCGCGGCCCTGATCGCGACCGACGTGACGAGGCTCTCGAGCCTGCTCTTCATTGATGCCGACAGGGAGCTCATCGCGCACATCGGCTATCCAAAGGCCTCGGAAGGGGTATACGTGCTTCAAGGACATCCTCTCGCGCAAAAAGCAGGTCATGCCTGCCATGTTCGAGATCGTCAAGAAGGCCAAGACCGCCTAGCTCGCCTCTGCCTTGCGTCCTTTCCCGGGCGGGAATGCCCCGGGAGCTCTCCATGCGCCGCTTCAGGCGGCGATGGGATCACCCCCTGCCCAGGAGCCTCTCGAGCCAGGGAAGGAAGAGGGTGGTGCAGGCGTCCTTGACCCACTGGCGGTACTCCTCTCCCAGAGGGTCCATGTTCAGGAGCTGGGCATGGCAGGACCTGGACCCTACCAGGGAGATCATGAGGCTGTAGAAGCAGTAGATGAACATCTCGATCTCGCGGCTGGTCCCCTTCAGGGGAAGCTTGTCTTCCATGATGCGCCTCATCCTGGCCATGTTCATGGGAATGAAACGGTAGCCGGGGATCTCGTCGATCTTGCCGATGTGCATCATGTTCAGGGCGGAGATCTGCAAAACATCGGGATTGGCCATGGCGTAGTCGAGCATGCGGTCCATGAAGATCGGGAAGCCCTCGCCCGGCGAGACACGCTCCATCCCGTCGAGCCACGATTCCTCCATCCGTGAGGCCTCTTCATGGAGCGATTCCGCCACCTCCATGAAGAGGTTTTCCTTGGAGCCGAAGTAGTAGTGGATCAGGGGATGCTCGACCCCGGCCTTCCTTGCAACGGTGCGCGTGCTCGCGTCCTTGAATGACGAGAGGGAAAACACCTCGCGCGCCGCCTTGAGGATCCTTTCCCGGGCATTGCGTTCATCGGGTGCGTTGCGTTTGCCGGCTGCCTTTTTATTCTTGTGCATAATGTTCCTTATATAAAATCATGACGCCCCGGGAATCAAGTCCACTTCACCGGTGCATCCGGCACCATACCAAATAATGACCGGATGGTAAACAACCAACCGTGGCCGGGGAATGCGGGTATCCGGGAGGAGTGCCGAAGGTTGGAAAATAAAATAGCTAAGTTTATCAATATGTTATCAAACAATAAAAAGCCCTTGACTGGCAACACCAATTGTTATATTTACCAAGCGGTAAAACTATAAGTGAGGAGGTTTCTATGCCCAAGTTCGCTGTTCCCGATACCATGGGTCTTGATGAATTCTTTTCGGATTATGTTCCCGCCAATTTCGACAGTATGATCGCAGGTGCCGATCTCTCGGGTCTCTCCGGCAAGGAGGTCACCCTGCAGTACAAGGTGGGCGACAAGAGCTACTGCCTGAAGATCAAAGACGGCAAGAACGTCGAGGTGATCAAGGGCGGGATCGACAAGCCCATGTTCTCGCTTTTCGTGAGCGAGGATGATTTCAAGAAAGCGATCACCGGCAAGGCCGAGGGCGTGATCGACCGTTTCATCGATCCCGTCGAAATCGGCGATCCCAAGCGCGTGAGCACGCTCATGACCACGAAGGGCGTCCTCAATGTGAGCCTCAAGCAGGGTGACAGCACCATTCCCATGACCATGGTCTTCAACGGCGAGGAAAAGCCGGCGGTATCCATCAACCTCGACGTCCAGGACTGGGTCTCCATGCAGAAGAAGGAAACCACCGGCCAGAACCTGTTCATGAACGGCAAGATCAAGTTCACCGGCGATATGGTCCTGCTGATGAAGCTCCAGTCACTTTTGTAGCCCGGCAACGGGATATTCCCCCGGCCGGTTCCGTGCAGGGAAACGGCCGGGGCTGTCACATACCGTCTTCTTCCGCGAACGGCATGTTTCTCCCCGGCATGGGGATGACTGGTTTATGGAGGGAATTCCTATGTTCAATCTAGAACCGAGTGAAGAACAGAAGATGCTCCAGGATATGACGCGCAGCTTCGCGTCTGAACAGATGAGGCCATTTGCGCACGACTGCGACGAGAACTGCGAGATTCCACCCTCGATCCTCGACATGGCCTGGGATCTCGGACTGGTGACCTCCTCGATTCCCGAGGAGTACGGCGGCGCAGGGTTCGACCGCTCCGCGGTCTCGGGTGTCCTGGCGGCCGAAGAGCTGGCATGGGGGGACCTCTCCATGGCCATGGCCGCGCTGGCGCCTTCGCTGGTTGCCTATCCCGTGCTCATGGCGGGCACCGAGAGCCAGAAGTCGGCTATCCTCCCGGGGGTGTGCTCCCGCGTGCCGATGACCGCAGCGCTCATGGAACCGATCATGTACTTCGACCCGGAGCGGATGACTGTCCAGGCGGTGCGGAGCAACGGCTCCTGGGTCCTCAACGGCCGGAAGTGCTTCGTCCCCATGGGCAGCTCCGCGCAGAAGTTCCTCGTTTATGCGGCCTGCGAGGGCGGGAAGGGCTACGAGGGGGTGGCCGGGTTCCTCGTGGACCGCGATCAGCCAGGGCTCGTGGTCGGCGGCAGGGAGCGTAACATGGGCCTCAACGCCCTCGACACGGTAGAGCTCGAGCTCAGGGACGTCAAGCTCAGCCCCGATGCGGTGCTGGGCGGAGAGCAGGGCTGCGATTTCAGGAAGCTCATAGCCCATTCCAGGGTCGCCCTGTGTGCCATGGCGGTGGGAGTCGCCCGGGCGGCCAACGAGTATGCCAAGCAATATGCGCTCGAGCGGGTGGCCTTTGGCGAGCCCATCGCGCACCGGCAGGCCATCAGCTTCATGATCGCGGAAGACTTCATGGAGATCGAGGGCGCGCGCCTGCTCACCTGGGAGGCGGCATGGCGTCTCGACAGCGGCCAGGATGCCTTCAAGGAATCCGCACTCGCCAAGCTCTACACCGAGCAGATCGTGGTCAAGGCCACCGACGATGCGGTGCAGACCCTGGGAGGCCACGGCTACATCCGTGAGCACCCCGTGGAGAGGTGGATGAGGGACGGTCGCGGGTTCAGCTGCTTCGAAGGCCTGGCAATCGTTTAAACCCGGTTGAGGAGGTTGAATATGATCAGTTTCGAAATTCCCAAGGGCGTCGAGAACGTCTCCCAGCTCATGAGGGGGATGGCAGAGCAATATTTCCGCAAGTGGGCGCGCTGGGCCGACGACAACGAGCACCAGCGCTGCCAGGAATTCGTCGACACCATGTGGATCTTTGCCAAGAACGGCATGATGGGCCCCATGGCAAGCGGCCTGTCCCGCAAGAAGAAAGACGACGGCGAGAGCAACCCGGAGAAGGACAAGCACAAGGTCCGCTACCAGACCCTCATCATGGCTGCAGCGGTGGAGCAGATGTCGTGGGGCGACGCAGGCCTGTACCTGGCCATGCCCTTCATGGGCCTGGGCGGCGCCGCGATCGCAGCCGTGGGCACCGAAGAGCAGAAGGCCAGGTTCCTCTCCCGCTTCGGCACCTCGGAAGAGCCGGTCTGGGGAGCCATGGCCATCACCGAGCCCGGAGCGGGCTCGGACTCGGCGGCCATCCGTACCACCGCGGACTTTGACGAGGCCACCAAGGAGTGGATCATCAACGGCGAGAAGATCTTCGTGACCCAGGGCAAGAGTGCAGCCCAGGACTCCAAGGGGGTGGTCGTGGTCTGGGCTACCCGGGACCGCAAGGCGGGAAGGGCCGGGATCAAGAGCTTCGTGGTCGAGGCTGGCACCCCGGGGATGACGGTCACCAAGGTAGAGGACAAGCTCGGCATTCGGGCCTCCGACACAGCCTCGATCGTGTTCGAGGACTGCCGCATTCCCTTCGACCATGTCCTGGGAGACCCGGAGGTGAAGACCGGGTTCAAGGGCGCCATGGCCACCTTTGATGCCACGCGTCCCATGGTGGCCGCCTCGGCGATTGGTATCGGGCAGGCCGCGCTCGACCGGACAAAAGAGCTCTACCAGGAGCACGGCGGCACGCTCAACTACGGCCGCAATACAAACCTCCTGAGCTCGGCGGAGAAGGACATCATGCTCATGGAGGCCCAGATCAAGGCATCCCGCCTGCTTACCTGGAAGGCTGCCTGGATGGCCGATTCCGGCAAGCACAACAACTTCGAGGCCTCGGTTGCCAAGGCCAAGACGGGCAAGGCCGTCACCTGGGTTGCCAACAAGGCCGTCGAGATCACCGGCCCACTGGGGTACTCGAAGAACGAGCTCCTGGAAAAATGGCTCAGGGATGCCAAGATCAACGATATCTTCGAGGGCACGGGCCAGATCAATACCCTGGTGGTGGCCAGGCGGCTCTTCGGGCTCTCGAGCCAGGAGCTCAAATAAATTGAAAGATTCCTGACCGATCCGTATATGTGTTGGGGGGTTGGCCCTTAGTGGTATGCGCACGGCTGCAACCGTGGCGCGGCTGTGTTGAGGCCCCCGCGCTCTGAGTACGCAGAGCGCGGGGGCTTTTTCCTCTCTGCTGCCTGTGCTGGAATCAGTCCTCCGTCTCGGGTCGATCCCTGTGCCCGGGACTGCACCGTAACCAGGCCTCAAATCCTTCATCGGGAGGCGGCCGTCGTCAAACTACCTTGGCAGCCTGACGGCCCTTGGGGCCTCGACCCTCAACCGGAGTCCGCAGCTGTCTGCCCGTCGCTCCATGCCTGCCCCCCGGCGAGGATACCCATCATCAGGGCATCTCGGCCCTGTTGATCCGCCGGCCATCACTGCATGCCGAGGCCCGGACCCGCACCGTGCACAGGCTCGTGCCGGCGCGGGCCTGCCTCCAAGCACCTGCCTGGCGGCTCAGGATGCGGAAGGGGCTCTCCAGTGGTTTAAGGCGTTCCGGGGAAAAGCCGCGTCAGGCTCAGGGAAGAACCGGCTGCCGGGCAGGGCGGGAAGAGAAAGAAAAGGTGTGTCCCCTGTGCTGAATCCATATGCAAACTCCACTGTGCCCATGCACGAGACGATCATTTCAGATGCACTGCAGATACCATTCTTCTATAGCCCCCTTTTTTGGTGAATACAAGCAGGAGCACAGGAGACAAATAAAATATATCATGTAAAACGACAGAAATCAATGAAATTTTAAGCTACCACACCTACTTTATGTCTCTGTGGTACTCCTGGATGGATTTGACTGTATCCTTGCCCTTGCGGATGGCCTCTATTCCCCGTGCCGCTGCGATGGCGGCGGCGAGCGTGGTGATGTAGGGCAGCTTGTAGCTGATGGCTGCCTTGCGGATGTAGGAGTCGTCGTGCTTGCTGAGTTTGCCGCTGGGGGTGTTGATGATCAGGTCGTATTCCCGGTTCTTGATGCCGTCGATGATGTTGGGCCTTCCCTCGTGGAGCTTGAGCACCATCTGTGATGGGATCCCGTTTTCCTGAAGGAACCGGTGGGTCCTGCGGGTCGCCCGGATGCTGAACCCCAGGGAGTGAAAGAGCTGCGCCACCTCGAGGACGGCCGGCCGCTCGCGCTGGGACACCGTGATAAGCACGGTGCCCTCCCGGGGCAGCACTTGGTTGCCCGCCTCGGAGGCCTTGTAGAAGGCCAGCCCGAAACTCTTGCCCATGCCCAACACCTCTCCGGTGGAGCGCATCTCCGGGCCCAGGAGCGGGTCCACCTCGGGGAACATGTTGAAGGGGAACACCGCCTCCTTCACGCCAAAGTGCGGGATGGCGCGAGGCTTGAGCTGGAAGTCCTCCAGGCACTTTCCCAGCACGATCTCGGTGGCGATCCTGGCCATGGGGATATTGCACACCTTCGAGACCAGGGGTACGGTGCGGGATGCCCGGGGATTGGCCTCCAGCACGTAGACCATGTCGTCCATGATGGCGTACTGCATGTTCATGAGCCCGACCACGGAGAGCTCCATGGCGATCTTGCGGGTGTACTCGTTGATGGTGTCGATGTGCTTCTGCGGGATGCTGATAGGCGGGATTACGCACGCGGAGTCGCCGGAGTGGACCCCCGCATGCTCGATGTGCTCCATGACCGCGGGAACGTACGCACTGGTGCCGTCCGCGATGGCGTCCGCCTCGACCTCGATGGCGTTGTCCAGGAACTTGTCGATGAGGATTGGCCGCTCTGGGGTCACTCCCACCGCTGCCTGGACGTACACCCGGAGCATCTCCTCGTCGTGCACCACCTCCATGCCCCGGCCGCCCAGCACGTAGGACGGCCTCACCATCAGGGGGTAGCCGATCTTCTCGGCGGCGGCGAGGGCCTCTTCGAGGGTGCTCGCCATGGCGCCCTCGGCCATGGGAATGCCGAGCTTCTTCATCCTCCTGTCAAAGTGGTCCCGGTCCTCGGCCAGGTCGATGGCCGCGGGCGAGGTGCCCAGGATCTTCACACCGGCCTGCTCCAGCTCGTTCGCGATGTTGAGCGGCGTCTGCCCGCCGAACTGCACGATGACGCCCAGAGGCTTTTCCTTCTCGTAGATGCTCAAGACCTCTTCCACGGTCAGCGGCTCGAAGTAGAGCTTGTTGGAGGTGTCGTAGTCCGTCGAGACGGTCTCGGGGTTGCAGTTGACCATGATGGAGTCGTAGCCCATGTCCCGGATGGCAAAGGCTGCGTGCACGCAGCAGTAGTCGAACTCGATGCCCTGGCCGATCCGGTTCGGCCCTCCGCCCAGGACCATGATCTTGGGCCGGTCGTTCACGGCCACCTTGTCGGGACCGTTGTAGGTGGAATAGTAGTACTCCGCGTTCTCCACGCCACTCACGGGCACGCGGTCCCAGGCATGGACCACTCCCAGCGAGACGCGCCTCGAGCGGATCTTCTCTTCGGTCGTGCCCAGGAGCATGGCCAGGTACCGATCGGCAAAGCCGTCCTTCTTGGCCTGCACGAGCAGGTCGTCTGGCAGGTCCCTGCCCTTGCAGGCCAGGATCTGCTCCTCGAGCTCCACTAACTCCTTCATCTGCTCGATGAACCAGGCCTTGATCGAGGTCTTCGCAACGAGCTGTTCGACGGTCGCACCCTTCCTCAGCGCCTCGTACATGATGAACTGGCGCTC
>JBASVF010000407.1:0-6432 GCA_049275795.1 Desulfomonilia bacterium | reverse complement strand
GATCATGGCCGTGGAAGGCCTGATCACCGATGTCACCGAGTACAAGCAGGCCCAGCAGGCGCTGGAGCAGTCGCGCCGGCAGCTGAGCATCCACGCCGAGCATCTGCACGTGCTGCTGGAGGGCGAGCGCGCCGAGATTGCCCGCGAGATCCACGACGAGCTCGGCCAGATTCTCTCCGCCCTCAAGATGGATCTCTTCTGGCTCAGCCGGAAGGTACCGGACGACAACGACGAGGTGATCGGCAAGATCCAGTCCATGATGCTGCTCATCGATTCCACCATCAAGACGGTCGAGCGGATCCTGGTGACCTTAAGACCGTCGATGCTCGACGAACTCGGGCTCACCGCCGCGATCGAATGGCTGGGCGAGGAGTTCCAGAGCAGGACGGGCATCGTCTGCCAGGCCATCCTCGAGCCTGCGCCCGAGAGCCTCATCACCGACGAGAAGATATCCACGGCCCTGTTCAGGATCTGCCAGGAGGCGCTCACCAACATCACCCGCCACGCCCGTGCGACCAGGGTGCAGATCGTGCTGAGGACCTTAGGCGACCAGATCGAGCTCAAGGTGAGCGACAACGGCGTGGGTATAACCAAGCAGGACATCAAGAAGTCCAACTCCTTCGGCATCCTCGGCATCAGGGAGCGGGTAAATCTCCTGGGCGGCAGGATGAACATAGCGGGCAGGAAGGGCAAGGGCACCGTGCTCAGGGTGCGAATTCCCCTGACTGGCGCCGGAGCTTGAGGGCGCGCCCAGGCCCGCGCCTCCTCTTAAAAACTCGGCCGCTGACCAGCCTGCCCGGCAGCAGGCGGGCCCGCCGGACTCCACATACTCACCATCGGCAGCCGGAATAAGAACGCCTCATGAGTGAATACCCGGGACTGTCCTATACCAACCAGGGTTTTGTCCTATGATCGTCCGGAATATTCTTACGGGCCGGCCGGATTTGGTCTGTTACAAGTTTCAGGGCTCCACCGATGGCTCATAATCACGCATCTATGGTTATCTTTGATCCATAAGAATCCACAGGACCATAAGAATAATAAAGGAGGAGACCTAGATGTCGAACGCCTCGGCCGCAGCACATATCGAGCAAAGAGAGGTAACGGGTTCGCCGTCGACTCCACGGGTCCAGAAGCGCTACCAGGAGCTTCTCGATCACGAGCCGTGCATCGATTCCGAAAGGGCTGTTCTATTCACCGAGTACATGAAGGAGCACTGGACCGAGCCCAGGTACCTCCGGGCCGGCGGTGCCCTGAAGTACGTACTCTCCAACCTCACCCCGAAGATCTGGGACGATGAGCTCATCGTGGGCAACTGCTCGCGGTACTTCAAGGGCACCCAGGTCTACCCGGAGTACGAGTGCTGGATGATGGAGGGATTCAAGAAGATCAAGCGCGAGGAAGAGCGTTACATAGAGGGCACCCTGCAGGAGAGGAAGGGTGACCGCCTCGGCATCTACCTTATCTATCCCGAGGACAAGGAGCAGATCCTGGAAGTGGCCAAGTTCTGGGAGGGCAAGGATTGGCGGAGCCTGGCGGAGAAGTACCTGCGCGAGACCAAGGAAGACTTCGAGCTGGTGGAAAAGTGGATGCAGCAGCTCGTGTTCCTGCGCTTCATGTTCGACGTGCCCGAGGGGCGGGTGATCGTCGATTACCAGAAGATCATCGACGAGGGCGTAGAGGGCATGATCAGCCGGATCGACGGCAAGATTGCGGGTCTGGGCGATCTGAACACCAGGGAAAAATTCGACAAGTACAACTTCTACCAGGGCGTGAAGATGGCGCTCGAGGGCCTGGTGGCCTATGCCGAGAACCACGCGAAGGAGGCCGAGAGCCTGGCGGCCAAATGCAAGGATCCTGTTCGGAAGAAGGAACTGCTGGAGATTGCACGCATCTGCCGCAAGGTGCCCAGAAAGCCCGCAGAAACCTTCCGCGAGGCAATGCAGTCATTCTGGTTCGCGCATGTCGTGCTCTTCATCGAGCTCAACGGCCGCGGCATCTCGCCCGGGCGCTTCGACCAGTACATGTACCGGACTTTCAAGGCGGACTGGGATTCCGGCAATCTCACGGAGCAGGAGGCGCTGGAGCTGCTGGAGCTCATGCGGATCAAGTGCAGCGAGATCAGCCGCGCGCACGCGACCTTCACCGAGTCCTACCTGGGCGGCAGTGTGTACCAGAACGTGACCCTGGGCGGGTGCGACCGCTACGGCAATCCTTGCGACAACGAGCTCTCGAAGCTGGTGCTGCAGGCGGGGATCAACGTGAAGACATGGCAGCCCACGCTCTCGGTGCGGTGGCGCGAGGACATGAACGAGGAGTTCAAGCACAAGGCCATCGAGTGCATCAAGGCCGGCTCGGGCTACCCGGCGCTGTTCAACGACACGCTCGCCACCGAGCGTTTCATCAAGACCAGCGGTGCCAGCATCGAGGACGCCCGTGACTGGGCACCCTGCGGGTGCGTCGACATGCAGATCTGCGGCAAGCGCATGCCCATGTACGCGGTGCCGCACACGAACAACCTCAAGATCTTCGAGCTGGTACTGCACCAGGGCATCAACCCGGTGACCGGGGATAAGCTCCTCGACGTGAAGCTCGATGTCAACAACGCCACCTTCGAGCAGATCGTGGACGAGTACAATCGCCAGCAGGACGTCATCGTCAAACGCGAGGAAGAGTACTGGAACACGATCATGTTGGTGCACAACGACCTGGGTCTGGTGCATCCGATCATGACCGCACTCCTGGACGACTGCATCGACAGGGGCATGGACGCCTACGAGGGCGGCTGCCGCTACAGCGAGCCCGCTTATGTGATCTCCTGCGGTGTGGTGAGCGTGGCCAACTCGCTGGCAGCGATCAAGAAGGTGGTGTTCGAGGACGGGAAGATAACCATGGCCGAGCTGATGGATGCGCTGAAGAACAACTTCAAGGGGCAGGAGAAGCTCAGGAAGATGCTGCTCGACGCACCCAAGTACGGCAATGACGACGACTACGTGGATCTCATCCTGGCGGATCTGTACGATGCCTGGGCGCAGTCCTCGGAGAGCGTGATGAACTGGGTCGGCGAGCCATGGAGACCGAGCACCTTGTCGGTGACCACGCAGGTGCTGCACGGCAAGGCCTGCGGGGCGACGCCCGATGGCAGATTTGCTGGCGACTTCGTTGCTGACGGCGCGCTTTCGGCCTTCCCGGGAACGGATGTCAACGGCCCCACGAGCCTGATCAAGTCGGCCACCAAGGTCAACGCCCTGAACCTGCAGTCCACGCTATTCAACATGAAGTTCAACCCCTCGGCGATCGAGGGCAGACAGGGCGCCGAGAAGTTCATCCGCCTCAACGAAGCCTACTTCGACCTGGGCGGCTACCAGGTGCAGTACAATATCGTCGACCGCAACATGCTCATCGACGCCCAGAAGCATCCTGAGAAGTACTCTGATCTCATGGTCCGGGTGGCCGGGTTCACAGCGCGCTTCATCGATCTGGGCCCCGAGGTACAGAGACAGATCATCGAGAGAACACAGTTCGCTGAGGTCTAGGGAACACGGGAATGAGGGGGTAAGACTTCCAGGCAAACCGACTTTGTGGAGGGTCTCTTCGGCGCGCACCGGAGAGACGCCAGCCTGCAGGGTCGGCTCTCCGCCCGAGAAGGGTCTCCCCGGCGCGCGACGGAGAGGCCCTATCAGGCGGGGTTGCCTGGCAAGTCTTGCCGCAGGCTCCTTTAGGGAAGGCGAAGGTCTTAAAACAACATCAGTGGGAGGAAGAATACGTCATGGCTTTAAAAGAAGAAAAAGTGCTCGTAATCGATCCTGACAAGTGCACTGGTTGCCATAGCTGCGAGATGGCGTGCTCCATCAAGCACTTCGGCAAGTGCCACTCGTACCTGTCCCGCATCAGGATACAGGAGTTCCGGGATGTTAACACCTTCATCCCGATAACCTGCCAGGCTTGCGAAGACGCTCCCTGTATGAAGGTGTGCCCGATGAACGCGCGCATCAGACTCGAGAGCGGGGCTGTGGTCACGGACGAAGAGCGGTGCATCGGCTGCCGCGCATGCATCTACTCCTGCCCGTTCGGTGCTCCGGTCGTGAACCCGGAAAATGGCAAGACCATGAGCTGCGATCTCTGCATGGACGATGAGATCGGTCCATGGTGCGTCAAGGCATGCACGATGCAGCAGGCGCTCAAGTTCGTGTCTGCGCATGATGCCGCCAGGGCGAAGGGCCGCGAATTCGCCAAGCAGCTTGCTGAGGACTACATGCCTCCGAAGCAGGATGAGAGCGATTTCGGGTTCAGCTTCAGCTGTTAACCGGTATCAATCCGCAACTGGAACGAGCAAGCAGAAAGATTACGACGAGGAGGAAGAAATGGCTGATTTCCACGGTTGGAGAGGTCAAAGACTCAGACTCGACATGACCAACTTGACATATGAGATCGAGAAACTTTCCCCGGAGTACTACCGCAAATGGGTCGGCGGCCGAGGCTTCAACTCCGAGGTAGTATACCACGAGACCCGAGCGGGCATGGATCCGCTCGACCCCGACGCCCCGCTCTGCTTCGGCAGCGGCCCGCTTGCCGGCACCTTTGCACCGCTTTCCGGCCGCACCACGGTGAGCGCGCTGTCCCCCATGACCAGCTCGGTGATGGGTATGGAAGTGCACGGCCACGGCGATACCAACATGGGCGGCGCCTTCGGGCCGGCCTTCAAGTATGCCGGCTATGACCAGATCATCGTCAAAGGCAAGGCGGAAAAGCCGACCTGGGTGGTCATCTACAACGACAAGGTAGAGTTCCGAGATGCCAGTCATCTGTGGGGTCTCGGCGCCAAGAAGACAACGATAAAGATCCTCGAAGAACTCGGCAACCCCGACTTCAGGGTCGCCTGCATCGGCCCCGCCGGCGAGAACCTCGTTAGGTATGCATGCGTGATCAACAACATGAGCGCGGCAGGCGGCAGAACAGGCATGGGTTGCGTCATGGGCTCCAAGAACCTCAAGGCCATCGCGGTCTTCGGCGACAAGCCCATCACCTGCGCCGATCCCGAGAAGTTCATGAAGCAGGCCTGGGACCTCAGAGAAAGGATCCACAACTCTCCGTCCGCCATCAGGCGCCGCATCGAGGGCTCCATGGACCTGTTCGATGTGGGCAACGCCATCGGCATCAATGCGTACAAGAACGCATTCGCCGGCTACATGCCCAGGATCGAAGAGGTTTACGGCGGTCTGAACTGGGCTGAGCAGTTCCTGTTCAGACGCAAGGGTTGCTGGTCCTGTCCGGTCTCCTGCGGCAGGTACACCCTGATCAAGGAAGGCAAGTGGGCTGGTTACCACTGCGGCGGGCCCGAGATGGAGAGCAACTGTAACCTGGGCTGCCGGATCGCGTCTTATGATCTGGCCGGCGTGAACGTGCTCTGCGGAACGGTCAACGACCTCGGTCTAGACAGCATCTCCGCCGGTGCCGCGCTCTCGTGGACCATGGAGTGCTTCGAGAAGGGTTACCTCACCGAGGAAGACACCGGCGGCATCAGGCTCGAATGGGGAGACATCGAGAACTCACTGAAGGTCCTCGACATGATCGCTCACCGGAAGGGCTTCGGCGATATTCTTGCCGAGGGCAACGTGCGCGTGGCCAACAAGCTCGGAAAAGGCAAGGACTGCGTGCCTCACTGCCGCGGCCTCGAACACATCAGCGTCGACCCCCGGGTCGCCATGGGATTCAGCCTCGGCTACGCCATGTCCACCCGCGGTTCCGACCACCTCAAGAACTACTCCTGCCTCGAGTTCCCGGGCTGTGCCAGAAGCCGCGCCTACCAGATCGACGAGATCTTCGGCCCCGAAGGCTCCAAGAAGTTCTGGGAAGACTTCCCGAAGCAGATGGTCGAGCTCGATACCAAACCCGTGCTGTGCACCTGGTCCGAGAAGAACAAGTGCGTGGCCGACCTGGTGAGCTGCTGCTGCCAGGCGATCGGGTCCTGGGGCGGGGCAGGCAGCTGGAAAGAGGCATACTACCCGCTGTTCAAGCTCATTACCGGCACCGACATGAACGAGGACGAGCTCTTCAAGGTCGCTGAGCGCGTCATCAATATCGAGCGCGCGGTCTGGTTGAGAAACGGCAGCGGCATCCAGGACGACTCCCATGTGGAAAGGTTCTATGACGAGGAAATCCTCGACGGACCGCACAAGGGTGCCAAGATCCCGCGTGACAAGTGGGTATGGGCCCAGCAGGAGTACTACAAGTGCCACGGCTGGGACGAGTATGGGTTCATCACTCCCGAGAAGGCCAAAGAGCTGGGTCTCGGGCACATCATGTCCGACATAAAGAAGGGCAAGGAGATCTGTATCAAGTGGCTCAAGAGCGGCAAGGAACCCACCACCCCCGTGTTCATTCCCGAAGAGCTCAGAAAGTAGGATCGAGCGCGGATAACTAATACCACAC
>JBASVF010000406.1:0-1915 GCA_049275795.1 Desulfomonilia bacterium | reverse complement strand
ATCCAGGTCTATCCCGGGATCGAGTACCGGCACATCATGGTGATCCACGGTTTCGACAACCCCGGGCTCAAGACCACCCCGCCACATGACATAACCGGCGATTACATCGACGCCCATCTGCCCAACGACGGTATCTTGAAGGAGCTCATCGAGAAATCCCGGGAGGCGCTCAGGGACCATCCAGTCAACCTTGCCCGCAGAAAGCTTGGCAAACGGGAAGCCACGGCCATCTGGCCCTGGGGCGAGGGCAAGGGGGTGAGAGTACCTACCCTCCAGGACGAATACGGAGTCTCCGGCGCCATGATCTCGGCCGTGGACCTGATGAAGGGGCTGGGCATCCTCAGGGGCATGGAGATCATCCATGTTCCGGGCGCCACCGGCTGGATCGATACGAACTACGAGGGCAAGGCGACGGCTGCGCTCAAGGCCCTTGCGGATCACGACTTGGTCTACGTTCACGTGGAAGCACCCGACGAGGCCGGCCACGGGGGTCTCCTGAGAGAGAAGATCAAGGCCATCGAGGACTTCGACGAACTGGTGGTGGGCCACATCGTCAAAAGCCTGGAGGGACTCGGTGAGCCGTTCAGGGTTCTCTTCCTGCCCGACCATCCGACGCCCATCGCCAAGAAGACGCATACCCCGGACCCGGTGCCTTTCTGCATCTACGACAGTACCGCCCCCCGCAACAACAGCTGGCGGTTCATGGAAAAGGACGCTCAGGCCACCGGGCTGTTCATAGAGGAAGGATATACGCTCCTGTCCAGACTCCTGGCATCCTAGCCCAGGGCACGGGAACCGGCACCAGGGACGGGAAAGACTCCCCGGATGCACTCGGGCGAGGGCTCGGGACCCACAGACGGGCCGGGCCCCGAAGGGTGTTGCCCGCAAGGATGCACGGCGGTGCGCCTTCCGCCCTTCCCTTCAGCCCAAACACGCGGGCGTGA
Source organism: Desulfomonilia bacterium (assembly GCA_049275795.1). Taxonomy (GTDB): domain Bacteria; phylum Desulfobacterota; class Desulfomonilia; order UBA1062; family UBA1062; genus Phosphitivorax. Next base: position 971 of record JBASVF010000406.1, on the reverse strand, counting down.
GAGGCCTACCACTTGAAAGCGGACAGCAGCGTGCTCTGCCTGTCGATCTCCAGGTCGAGCTGCGCCATGAGGGCGGAGAGCCCGTCGGGGCTGAAGTTCTCTTTCAAGGTATACAGGACCGGCAGCACCTTCTTGTCCAGGGAGAGGAAGTAGTACTGGCCCAGGGGGGAGAGGCCCCTGACCGTGCAGAGCAGGTCGGCGATGTGAACGCATGCCGCCAGGGCCACGTTCGATTGCGAGCGGTGCGGCTCATGGTGCCAGCCTACCGCGTCGGTGATCTCGCGGGGAAACATCCATGAGTCCAGGAGGCGCCCTCCGATCTCCTCGTGAGTAATGCCGAAGAATTTCTCTTCGAGTGCGTGGTAAGTGGTGATGACCTCCTGCCTCTCCAGCATGGAGAGCATCTCGGAAAACCTCTCGGGCAGGTATTGACAGAGAAATATCTTGCCGACGTCATGCAGGAGCCCGCTCACGAAGTATTTCCCATCCATCTTGAGATTGAGGTACGAGGCGAGCATCTTGGCTGCGACACCCACTGAAAAGCTGTGCCTCCAGAGCTTCTCGGTAAACTGGGTGCCCCTCCGGTCGAACATCCGGATGACGGACATGCTCAGCGCCAGGTTTTGAATCTCCTGGAACCCCAGCACGACCACGGCGTGAGAGATGCTCGTTATCTTCTTTATGAGCCCCAGATACGAAGAGTTCGCCACCGACAGGATCCTTGCCGTAAGGGCGGGATCGCTCTCGATGATGGGGGTCAGGTCGGAGGCGGAGGAGTTCTTTCTCGACGACACCTCCATGATCTGGTGCACGACATGGGGCAAGGTGAGGATGTTGGTGCATCTCGAGAGAAGATCGAGGATCTGCTCCCTGCCCTGATTGGTGTAATGCGCATCTTCCACATTCGAGTTTCTCGGAAGGCAGCGGCACTTTCTTTAAAGTCTCTCTGTCCGAATCGGCCGGGGCACTGC
>JBASVF010000405.1:0-8248 GCA_049275795.1 Desulfomonilia bacterium | reverse complement strand
GTAGTCTGGGACGACCTCTGCACGGGAACCCGCTCGTTCGAGGGTATGATCGACGAGCAGGGCGACCCCATCAGAGCAGTCGCCGCCAGGTACTTCGACCGGCTGGTCTGCCCGGCCAAGCACCGCTCGACCACGGAGCGGGGAGAGCTCCTGGTCGCGAGGGCCAGGGAGCACGGCGTTCAGGGCGTGGTGTTCCTCTACCTCAAGTTCTGCGATCCCCACAGCTTCGACTACCCCTATCTCCGGGACTGCTTCGACCAGGCGGGCGTGCCCTCCATGCTGCTGGAGATCGAGGACCGGCTCCCTCCCGAAGGACAGCTGCTCACCCGGATCGAGACGTTCTCGCACATGATCGAAGGGATCGGGGGCCGGGGAGCCCAAGGATGAACCTTTGAAGACCACGCGCAAGAGGTGATGCATGCTGCTTTCGGATAAAGGCAAGAAGAACAAGTTCAGGTCGGCGAAGAGGATGCGCGACATCATGGCCGAGTATTACATCGAGGCCAAGACAGCGGGCCAAACCGGCAAGAAGATCGCCTGGATCACCAGCGGGGGGCCGGTCGAGCCGCTCATCGCCATGGACATCATCCCGGTGTACCCCGAGAACTACGGGGCCATGATCGGGGCCTCCCACATGGGAGGCGACCTCTGCGCCAAGGCCGAGGCCCTGGGGTACAGCACGGACCTGTGCTCCTATGCCCGCGCCGACATCGCCTGCGCCCTGGAGAACGGCGGCCCGATCGGGGGCCTGCCCAGGCCCGACCTGCTCGTCTGTTGCAACAACATCTGCGGCACGGTGATGAAGTGGTACGAGATCCAGGCCCGCTACTTCAAGGTTCCGCTCTTCATCTTCGACACCCCGTTCTGCCACGTGGGCTTCTCCGAGGAGGCGAAGCGCTACGTCACGCGCCAGCTGGCGGAGTACATCGAGCTCCTTGAGAAGGTCTGCGGCCGCAAATTCGATTACGATAAGAGCATGGAGGTGGGCAGGCTCTCCATCCAAGGGCAGAGGCTATGGCAGGAGGTCCTCGATACAGCGGCCCACCGGCCTTCGCCCATGACCGCCTTCGACTCGTTCTTTTTCCTGGCCCTCATCGTCACGCTCAGGGGTACGCAGAAGGTCGTGGACTTCTACACCGAGCTCCTCGAGGAGATCAGGGAGCGGGTGGAGCAGGGGGTGAGCGCGGTGGAGAACGAGCGCTACCGCCTCCTATGGGACAACCTCCCGGTGTGGTACCGGCTCAAGTGGCTCTCGGACATCTTCGCCTCCCATGGCGCGTGTCTGGTGGCAGACACCTACACCACGGCCTGGTGCGGGTCCATGAAGTACATCGACGAGAACAACTTCATCGATTCCCTGGCAGAGGCCTACACCCGCATCTACCTCAACATCGGGGTGGACGAGATGGCCTCAAGCGTGCTGGAGATGATCGACAAGTACGAGGCCGACGGCCTGGTCATGCACTCGAACCGCAGCTGCAAGCCCTACTCGCTGGGCCAGTACGACATCATGCGCATCGTGCAGCGGGAGCGGGGGATCCCCTGCATGATGCTCGAGTCGCACATGGTGGATGAGCGGAGCTTTTCCGAGAGCCAGACGGCCACCCGGATCGAGGCCTTCATGGAGGTCGTCAGGCAGCGCTCGGAGCAGGCGGGATCGTGATGGCCTCCGGGAGCTGAGGGTGAGGCGTTTCAAGCCTTCGGCCCGGAAAGCCTATCGGGGTGTTCCCCTCGCCGTGCAGGCGAATACCTTTTCCTAAAAGGAGTGGAGATATGGGAGCGATGCGCTATGGTCTGGAAGGCAAGGTGGCGGTGGTAACCGGCGGGAGCCGGGGCATCGGCCTGGCCATCACCGAAGAGCTGCTGAACCAGGGCGCGAAGGTGGTGATCTGCGGGAGGAAGCAGGAGAACCTCGATGCCGCCGCCGCCCGGCTCGACAGCGGTGATCTCATGACCGTCCGGGCCCACATCGCGCGGGAGGCCGATGTGGAGAGGCTCTTTGCCGAGGTCATGGAGCGTCACTCGCAGGTGGACATTCTCATCAACAACGTGGGCATGAACCTGGTGACGCCGGCTACTATCGATGCCGACTTCGCGATGTGGCAGAAGATAGTGGAGACGAATCTCGCCGGCACCTACCTCTGTAGCCGCGCAGCAGGCCGCATCATGCGGCAGCGGGAGAGGGGCAGGATCGTGAGCGTCTCTTCCATCGCGGGCAGAAAGGCCTCGCCGGGCATGGGCATCTACGGGGTCGCCAAGGCCGGGGTGGAGATGCTCACCAAGGTGCTGGCAGGCGAGCTTGCCCGGTTCAACATCCAGGTCAATGCCGTGGCCCCGGCCATGGTGAGGACGGAGTTCAGCAAGCCGTTCTGGTCCAACGAGATCATCCTGCAGGAGGTGGTCAGGACCATCCCCATGGGCAGGATCGCCGAGCCTCAGGACGTGGTTCACCCCGTGCTCTTTCTCGCCTCGGACGGGGCCTCGTTCATCAACGGCCAGACCCTGCTGGTGGACGGCGGGGCCTGCGCGGTCTGAAGAGCAGGACGGGAGGCGCATAAGCGGCAGAATCTCCTGGCAAGGGAACCTCAAATGGAAAATCATGCCTGCCCCCGCTGATGGGCACGGCTGGAAAGGGCTTTCAAAAACAATGAGGACTGCAGGGATAGACATCGGGTCCATCACCGCCAAGGCGGCTGTCCTGGAAGACGGCGTGATCGTTGGCACCAGGGTGGGGTTCACGGGTTACAACGCGGGTCTAGCCGGCAGGAAGATCTTCGAGGAGCTCGTCCGGGAGCTCGGCATCGACCCCGGGTCCATCGAGAGGATAGTGTCCACGGGCTACGGCCGCAACAGCGTGGATTTCGCCCACAAGTCCATGACCGAGATTATCTGCCACGGGGCGGGGGCACATTTCCTCAACCCCCTGGTGCGCACCGTGGTCGATGTGGGGGGGCAGGACAGCAAGGCCCTGGTTCTCGACGCATCGGGCAGGGTCACGGATTTCGTCATGAACGACAAGTGCGCGGCCGGCACCGGCAGGTTCCTGGAGGTCATGGCCAGGGCCCTTGAAGCGGATCTCGACGCATTCGGAGAGATCTCGCTCCGGGCGGAGAAGCCCGCCAGGATCAGCAGCATCTGCACGGTCTTTGCCGAGTCCGAGGTCATCTCGCTCATCTCCACGGGCGAGCACCGGGAGAACATCATCGCCGGCATCCACGAATCCGTGGCGTCCCGAGTCTATGCCATGGCCCAGCGCCTCGATGTGCAGGCCCCCCTCATGATGACCGGCGGCGTGGCCCGGAACATCGGGGTGGTAAGGGCCCTGGAGAAACGTTTCGGCATTCCCGTGGAGGTGACGACCTACGCCCAGGTCAACGGAGCCATCGGCGCGGCCGTGCTGGCAGGCGGCCTCGGCTGAATCAACCGATCTCACGGTGAGCTGTCCTCAGGGTCGGATCGATCCCGCGACGAGACTCCGGTTGATCCCGCAGGAAAACGATGCGGCTCCCGGGCTGGAGGATCGGCCCGGGACACCGCTGTTTATTTCCCCGGGCACGGCACTGCCGTGATTGCCGGTATATCCCCAGGAGCTTTTGTTCCCCGCCGATACCACGCATGCATTTTATGCTTTCTAAACACTACGCCGGGGATGCACGCACCCGAAGGGGAGTCCCGGACCCTTGGTCGCAGGAGCGACCCGGCATGGAAAGGGAGCTTTCACCAAGAGACGAAAACCATGATTGACCCGGTATGATGCAGAGGTATAGGCTAATTACCGGAACACAAGAACACCTAAAGTTCCGTTGAGGAGCGTATCGTGTCGAAATTTTCCTACGAGGTTCTCAAGCGCCGCGTTTTTCCGTATGCGGCATGTGGCGACGCCGACGTGGTTCTGGGCGCGGCCTTTGGCCAGGATGTGGCGCTGACCAGGATCGGAGGCGATATCCTGGCCTCCCACGTGGATCCCATCGTGGGCGCCATCGATCACATCGGGTGGCTTGCCGTGCACGTCGCCTGCAACGACATCGCCGCAGGCGGGGTCAGGCCCCGATGGATCCTGGTGCTGGTGCTCGTCCCTCGGCAGGATGACGAGGATCTCCTGGAGGAGATCATGCGTGACGCGAACCGCGCCTCGAAGGAGATAGGGGTGTCGATCATCGGCGGTCATACCGGATATTCCAGTGGGATCGACCGGCCCCTGGTGGCAGTCACGGCCCTGGGCAACGCGGCGGGCAGGGCGCCTGTTTCGACCGGAGGGGCCGGGGAGGGCGATCACATTCTCATTACCAAGGGCATCGCCCTGGAAGGCACCGCGATCCTTGCCCTGGACTTTGCCGACGTGGCTAAGAGCCTCGGAATCACGGATGAGGAGCTGTCGCTTGCCAGGGAGCTTTCCCGCGAGGTGAGCGTGATCCCGGAAGCGGAGATCTTTTCCGCGGGCGGGGCCACTTCCATGCACGACGTGACGCGCGGCGGCCTGATGGAGACCCTCCTCGAGATGGCACACGCCTCCGGGCTGTGCTTTCGCATGGATGCCCGGCTTCTGTGCAGGCGCCCAGTGGTGGAGCGGTTTGCGCAGAGGTTCGGGTTCGATCCCATGTGCATGATCTCGTCGGGCACCCTCGCCGCTACCGTACCTGCCGGGAAGGCCGGTACCGTGCTCCGTGAGCTTTCGGATATGGGCATTCCCTGCGCCGATGTCGGCGAGGTGATTAGGGGCGAGGGGGTTGTGGTGATCGATGGCGAGCGGGTCGATCACCACCTCGGAATCCGGTGCGAGGACGACGAGCTAGCCCGGATGTGGCAACTCTATCCGAGGTGAGAGGCGGGCTTTCCCGGGGAAGGGTGCATTCCAGCCGGCGGCCGCGGTTTTTCAGGGACAAGGACGGTTTCCTTGCCTCTTTTTGCAGCCGCACGCATGGGCAGCGGGCGGTTCGGGTTTTTTAAGGGCCGTTCGTTTCAGGGGCGTGCCCGGAAGAACGCCTTTCCCCTGGCCGGAGCGATCTGCTCGATGCGCCCCAGGGTCAGCAGCTCACCCACGTGCTTGGCCGCCTCGTTGGGATGGATGCCAAGTCCCGAAGCGATATCCTGCAGTGTGCACGGCCTTCTTTCGATCATCTGGAAGACCGTGTCCCGGGCAACGGTGAATTCCGGCCGGGCGTGGACGTCCCTGAAGTCTGCGATTACCTCGGCAGGGGGGTTGAACAGCCCGGCGAGGTCCTCCATGCGGGCGCGATCCACTCCCGAGGCATAGTCCTCGGCCGCCGGGCGCGTGACGGTATTGAGCTGCACCGACGTCCCGATCATGCGCGCGCAGCGTGCGATCTCGCGGGTCTCGGGCGGCAGGGCCGTGTACCCTCCAAGCAGGAAGACCTCGAGCCGGTACGATCCCTTGAACTCCTGTCCCATGGCGACGAGCCCATCCAGCATCCGCTCGAAGGAGAGCTCCGGGTGAGGCCGGTTCACGGCCTGAAAGAGTCGAGGATTTCCGGCGTCCAGCGAGGGGACCAGCAGGCTGGCTCCCATGAGCTCTCTGCGAACCTCTTCCTGCCAGAGGAGGGATCCGTTCGTCAGAACCGCCACCGGGATGTCCGTCATCGAGCGTACCCTCTCGATCAGCTCCCCGATCCTCGAGTAGAGGGTGGGCTCTCCGGATCCGGCCAGGGTGATGTAGTCGGGCCGGGAAGAGAGCCTGGTTTTCACCTCCTGGACGATTTCGTCGAGCGGGAACCACTCCCTGCGCTCGAGGGTTTTAAAGGTGGTGCGACCGAGCTGGCAGTAGATGCAGTCGTAGGTGCAGGTTTTCATCGGCACCAGGTCGATGCCGAGAGACCTACCCAATCTTCTGGAAGGAACCGGTCCGAATACGTGTCCCATTTTTTCCCTGTCTTTCTCTGGATTCTTACCGGCAGGACGCTCCCGGAGCCTTCTGCCGGACAGTGCCCGCGTACTCCGGGGTTTTTGCAATCGTTTTCACGCTCCCCGCAATTTTTCGCCCGGAGATCTCCTCTGGATTTTGTCGAGAGCCAGCGACAGGTCCTCGACAAGCTTGTCCGGGTTCTCTATCCCCACGGACAGGCGGACCGTGTTCTGACTCACGCCGAAGGCGGTCCTGCGTTCATGTGGAAGATAGAGCATGGTGGTGAGGTAGGGGATGCAGATCAGCGACTCGGTGGAGCCCAGACTCACGGCATGGTATATCGACCCGAGCTCCCTGATGAACCGCATGGCGTCATCTGGGGAGCTCCCCACGTCAAAGGACATCATGCCGCCGAATCCGCGGCGCATTTGGCGGGATGCGGTCTCGTGCCCGGGGTGGCTCGCCAGGCCGGGATAGAAGAGCCGCGATACTCCGGGGTGACCCTCGAGGAACTCGGCCACGGCCTGCGCCCCCCGGGCCATGGCCTGCGCGCGGAGCTCGAAGGTTTTGAGCCCCCTGTCGAGCAGAAAGGCCGAGTATGCGTCGAGCGTGGTGCCGATGGCCTGGCGGGTAAACCACAGCCGGTCATAGTGTTCCTTGGAGCCGGCGATCGCCCCTGCCATGATGTCGTTGTGGCCGCCGAGCGCCTTTGTCGCGCTGTGGACCACCAGGTGTGCGCCCAGCTCGAGCGGGTTCTGGTGGAAGGGGGTGGCGAAGGTGTTGTCCACAACCACCAGGGCTCCGACCCTGTCCGCGGCGCGGCGGACCGCCTGGATGTCGATGATCTTGCACAGGGGGTTGCTCGGGGTCTCGAGGAACACCATGCCGGTGTTCGGCTGCATCTCCTCGTCGATCTTCGCGGCATCGTCCGCGTTCATCCAGGTGACCTGAACGCCCAGGCGCTCGAGGATGAGGGAGACCTTGTAATTCGCTCCGTAGGTGTCGTGGAAGATGATCAGGTGATCCCCGGCGCGCAGGTAGGTGAGGTACACCATGGTGCAGGCTGCCATGCCCGAGGTGCACACGATACAGTCTTCCGCCTGTTCCATGGCCGCGATCCGGTGCTCCACCTCGCGTACCGTCGGGTTGTCGTCCCGGTGGTAGGTGTAGCCGTCGATCTCGCCGTCAGTGATCTGCCGAAGGACCTCGAACGAGGAGTACTCGTAGTTCACGGCGTTCACGATGGGGGTGACCATGGGGCGGTTTCCGTATGGTGTCAGGGGATCAGAAGGCATGGCGTCTGGCTCCTTTCATGAGACAATGTCATAGTATATGAATGACGAATATTCAATATCATTGGCATAGATCCGGATTATACCGGCAGAATTGCGCTCACGCTGCTCCAGACGGCGCGGATATCGACCGCGCACCCGTTTTCCTGGTACTCCACCACCGAGAGCCTGTCGATCTGCGCCCGGGTTACCGCCTGGTCATACCGGATTCTCCCGGCGATCCCCAGGCCGTGATCAATGGCCGTCTTCTCGATCCTGGAGGCGATATCCGGGTTGAGGTCCCACTTGTTGACGCAGACCATGGCGGGGATCGAGAAGTGTCGCGTGAGGTCGGCCACGCGCAGCAGGTCGTGCATGCCGCTCAGGGTGGGCTCGGTTACCACGAGGACAAGGTCCGCACCGGTGATGGAGGCGATCACCGGGCACCCGATTCCCGGGGATCCGTCGATGATGAGCAGTCCGATGCCCCGTTCCTGCGCGAGTTTGCCCGCCTCACGGCGGACCAGGCTCACCAGCTTGCCGGAGTTTTCCTCCGCGATGCCGAGTCTGGCATGGACCATGGGGCCGTTACGGATTTCCGAGACGAACCATTCCCCGTTATCTGCCGGAGAGAAATCCACGGCATTCTCGGGGCAGAACCAGGCGCACACCCCGCACCCCTCGCAGGCGATCGGATCGATGCGGAAGGTCCGCTCGGAGCGACTGTTGGCCGGCCCGTCCGGAAATACCGCGCCGAACCGGCATACGTCCAGGCACGTGCCGCAGCCGGAACATGAATCGGCAATGATGGCGGCGCACTTGCCGCCCGAGAAGCGCTCGCTGCGGATGGTGCGCGGATCGAGCACCAGGTGCAGGTCAGCCGCGTCCACGTCGCAGTCCGCGAGCACGCACCTGCGGGAAAGGAATGCAAAGGACGCCACCAGAGAAGTCTTCCCCGTTCCTCCCTTGCCGCTGATTACTACAAGTTCCTGTGGTCTGTTGTCAGCCATGTGTTCCCCTTTTTAACCTTCTCCTGTTCTCAGCCATGTTCCTGCCTCGCAAGGACTGCATGTGGCTCTTTTCCCATGCGGCGCAGGGTGTGCAGTCATGTCCGGGT
>JBASVF010000404.1:0-5844 GCA_049275795.1 Desulfomonilia bacterium | reverse complement strand
GCTCGGGACTGTGCGCGTTGAGACAGCCCCTGCAAGCCTGCATACTTCGGGCTGCCTCCACGCGGGAGCGGATCACGTGCGAGGTGGGCTCGGTCGGCCGGGAGAGGATGCTCGAGGCATCAACGGGGTCGACCCACACGTGCAGGTCTATCCGGTCGAGCAGCGGCCCGGATACGCGGCTGCGGTACCTGGCCACCTGGGTGGGCGTGCACCGGCACTCGCGGGAGGGATGGCCCAAAAACCCGCAGGGACAGGGGTTCATGGCTGCAACGAGCTGGACACGCGCCGGGAACCACATGGCCGCGTTTGCCCGTGAGATGGTGACGCTGCCCTCCTCGATGGGCTGCCTCAGCGACTCGAGGGCGCTCCGCCTGAACTCGGGCAGCTCGTCCAGGAAGAGCACGCCGTTGTGCGAGAGCGTGACTTCTCCGGGCATGGGCACGCTGCCTCCGCCGATGAGCCCGGCATCCGAGATGGTGTGGTGAGGCGAGCGAAAGGGGCGCGAGGCGGAAAGTCGATCCTGCCGGAAGCTGCCCGCTGCCGAGTGGATCCGCGCGCACTCGAGAAACTCCTCGCGCGTAAGCTCAGGCAGGATGGTGGGCAGGCGCTTTGCCAGCATCGACTTGCCCGCCCCGGGCGGGCCGAGGAGCAGCAGGTTGTGGCCCCCTGCGGCCGCGATCTCCAGCGCCCGCTTGGGCAGATCCTGGCCCGTGATGTCGGAGAGGTCCAGGAGATGCTCTTCATCGGCCCGGGCCCAGGAGCCGTGCGCCCGGCAGGGCTCGGGCAGGGGTTCCATCAGAAAGCGCACCATCTGCTTGAGGTCGCGTGCCGGCCAGACCTTTGCACCCGAGAGACAGGCTTCAGCGGTGTTGGCCTCCGGGCAGACGATCCCGGTCAGGCCCTTTTCCCTGGCCAGAAAGGCGCACGAGATCACCCCGCGCACCGGTCTCACCCCGCCGTCGAGGCCCAGCTCGCCCACGAACATAAGGTCCGAGATCCTCTCCTGGGGCACCACGCCCAGGGCGCAGAGGATGGCGATGCAGATGGGCAGGTCGAATACCCCGCCTTCCTTCTTGCGGTCCGCGGGCGCGAGGTTCACCGTGATGCGCCGGGGAGGAAACTCGAGCCCGGAGTTGACGATCGCGGAGCGTATCCGCTCCCTGCTCTCCTTCACCACACTGTCCGGCAGGCCCACGATGGAAAAGCTCGGAAGCCCGAAATGGGCGTCGACCTCCACGACCACATCCAAGGCATCGGTTCCCCACAGGCATGCCGAATGCGCAATTGCAATCATAACACCACCCTATATAACCCCACTCTTGGGCGAAGTCCAGCACCGGGAAGGGGCAGTCCCGGTACTCGATGCGGCAGGGGCCGGCGCAGGATGAAAGACCGTCTCCCCGGCAGGCATGCGGGGGACTCCTCCCTCGTCAACGATATCGCCGGGAGACCGGGCCGCAGTCCGGGGCGGTGGGAACTCCCCCGTTCACCAGAGGTATCGCACCTTGCGGTCCAGGCGCCTGAGTCCCGCGCAAGAGGCGGACTGGAGTGCCTGTGCATACTCCCCGGCGGTGATGCCCCGGTCGATGCGGCCGTCCCGGCAGGCGAGGTGGCACGGGCGGTACTGGTCCATGACGTTCACGTAGGTCTCCGGCGAGATCTCCCGGGCGATGAAGGACATGATCTCTGCAGTGCCGGCCATGCCTCCGGGCATCACCAGGTGCCTCACCAGCAGGCCCCTGACCGCCGTGCCGCGGCTGTCGAGCGTAAGGTCGCCCACCTGGGCGTGCATTTCCTTGAGCGCCTCCCTTGCCCGGACGGGGTAGTCGGGCGCGCTGCAGAGTTCCTCGGCGGGCTTGCCGTCCCAGAACTTGAAGTCCGGCATGTAGATGTCCACGATGCCGTCCAGGAGCTCGATCGTCTCCACCGAGTCGTAGCCCCCGGTGTTGTATACCAGTGGCACCTCAAGCCCTTTCTCCACGGCAAGGGGCAGTGCCTCCAGGATCTGGGGCACCACGTGCGAGGGGGTGACCAGGTTGACGTTGTGGCACCCGGATTCCTGGAGTGAGAGCATCATGTCCGCGAGTTCGCCGGGGCCAACCTCGGCCCCGGCCCGGAAGTGGCTGATGTCGTAGTTCTGGCAGAAGGTGCACAGGAGGTTGCAGGAGCAGAAGAATATCGTGCCCGAGCCCCCGGTGCCCACCAGGGGGGCCTCTTCGCCGAAGTGCGCGCCGAAGCTCGCAACGGATGCGTACCTGCCGGTTCGGCAAAAGCCGGTCTCGTCGTGGATACGGTCGACGCCGCATCGCCTCGGGCAGATGCGACAGGCCTCCAGCGAGGCGAGCGCGTGCTCAGCCCGCGCCGCAAGCTCTCCGGATGCGTGGGTCTTCCGGTACGAAGGCTCGTTCATGGCCGCTGTCCTCCGGGTGGTGTACTTTTATTCGAGGGCCTCGATTATACACCGCCCCGGCACGAATCAAAAGCGGTCCACGGCCGTGCTTCCGTACTTCAGCGAGCCCGCCGTTGGTACTTGCCCATGAGCTCTCCCATGCCCAGCAGGTGGCCGTCCATGGCCCCCATTACCTCCTTGGCGGTCGAGCCGGGCGGCAGCCCCAGCTCGGTGTCCACGGCATACACCCGGAAGAAGTACCGGTGGGTGCCCGAAGGAGGGCAGGGACCGGTGTACCCGATGGCAGGGACATTGTTGATCCCCTGGACCCCGCCGGCCTGGGGCCGCTTGTCGCAGGGTATGCCTTCGGGCAGGCCGCCGGCCGTGGGTGGTATGTCGTAGTAGACCCAGTGCACGAAGGTCCCCATGGGCGCATCCGGGTCCTCGCATATGATGGTGATGCTCCTGGTTCCTTCCGGCACGCCTTTCCATGCGATGGGGGGCGACACGTTCTCACCGTCGCAGGTGTACCTCGGCGGGATCATGTCCCCCTGCGAAAAAGCCCTGCTTGTGATCTCCATCTGTCCTTCTCCCTGCATATCCGCTCGGGCCTCATGCAGCAGCGGGACGAGAAGCGCGATCGATACGGCCAACAGGATACCGTGCCTTCTCATCTGAAGCGCTCCTTGTCGAAAGGGATATGTGAAAGCCTTCTTTTTCTCATAATAATCGCCTCGGGATGGAAATACAATTTCCCTCCGGCCAGCCCGCCCGGAAGCCGTTCCCTCCGGAAGCGGCGCTTTCGGTGCCCGTGCGGCCTTCACTCGACCCGGACGAGGTTCGTCATGACCGTGGCCTGCTCTCGAGACACCCGTGCGGGGATCATGGTGCAGGTCATTGCCGCTGAGCGAGCTCTCCAGGAAGGTGCATGCGGTACGGCCCGGGTGCATCTCGAGCCGGGGGCCCACCGATGGAGACGCCTGCCCCGTGCCGGGGATGGATCTTCGTTCCTCAGCCCAGCAGCTCCTTGAGGATTAGGGCGTTCTTCGGCGCATGGCCCATAAAATCGTTGTCGAAGTAGACAAAGGTGTCCCTGCCCCAGGACCTGATCCGGGCTGCCCAGGCCTTGAGCTCCTCAAGGGTGTACTCCGATGCGTAGAGCTGCCGTGAGCCGTGGAGGCGCACATAGGCATGCCCGGCCGTGAGCGCCTCGAGGTAGGGGTAGCGCCCGGCGGTATCCGCTATGCACCAGGCTATGCCGTGGGTCTCGAGGAGAGAGAGGGCCTCGCTCGAGGTCCAGCTCGGGTGCCTGGCCTCCAGCGCATACCTGGTGACGCCCGGCAGGAGGCTCAAAAAGGCCCGGGCCACCCCGGGGTCGAACTCGAGCGAGGGGGGAAGCTGGAACAGCACCCCTCCGAGCTTGTCTCCCAGGAGGGAGATGTCGGAGAGGAATGTCTCGAGCGCGTTCTCGACCCCTTTGAGCTTGCGCAGGTGCGTGATGAGCCTGCTTGCCTTGACCGCCCAGAGGAAGCCCTCGGGCGTGGATGTGCGCCACCTCTCCAGGGTCTCCGGGCGTATCCGGCGGTAGAAGGTGGCATTGACCTCCACCGGGGAAAACACGTGGGTATAGTGATCGAGCCATCCGGACCTGGGGCAGCCGGATGGGTAGAAGACCCCTCTCCAGTGCGGGTAGTCCCAGCCCGAGGTTCCCACGAAGGTGAGCATGGACACAAATCCGCCTTTTTCAGGACGGCCGGCAGATATCGGGCGTGAGCGTCCAGCTGATCACCCAGGAATGCCCGTCAAGGCCTTTCTCCAGGCACACCATGGTGCCGTCCCTGAACTGCACCACCACTCTGTCGGGCGAGCCTGTCACCAGGTACGCGCACAGCCTCTCCAGGAAGGGCCGGTGTCCTACCACCATGAGGTTGCGTTTGCCTTCTATGCTCCGGGCAAAGGGCTGGACGTCGTTGAGCGTGTCGAGGCCGGCCGCCTCCATGGCATCTCGGCCGGGTTTGAGGTGTGAGGCCATGATCTCCGACGTCTGCCTCGCCCGGAGCGCGGGGCTGTGCACGATGGCCTCCACGAGCACCCCGCGGTCCTGTGCGTGGGCAGCGACGCATTCCACCTGGGCGATGCCCTCGCGTGAGAGCCTCCTTTCGGGGTCGATCTCCCCGGGCAGGCAGGCGCCGTGTCGGACGAGGAAGAGGGCCATGGTTCGACCTCCTCGTAAAAGACGATGGAATCGAGCCCTTCACGCGCGCACGGGTGCGCTCCCTCTCATCCGGGGAAGGCAAGCCGCGGCACCGGGGTCTCTAGGAATTAACTATAGCGTCTTGCACGGGCGAGGCAATGACGCTGCCGTCTTCATGATGATGCGTCCCGTTTTCTCAGCAGCCGTGGAGGGCATTGTCCAGCGCTTTGGAAAGGTCTCCGATGTCGGCGGGCTTGTTGATCACTCCCCTGATCCCCCGCACCCTTGCCTCCTGTTCATCGATGACCTCGTTGAACCCGGTGCACAGGACGACGGGGACGTCTGGCTGGATTTCCAGCAGTTTTTCCGCAAGATCCAGGCCGCTCATCTGCGGCATGCTCAGGTCGGTCATGACCAGACTGAAGGCGCCGGGGGTCTCGGAGAACCGGGCGAGGGCCTCTCTGCCGTCTCCCGCAACGGTGACCTCCCAGCCCAGGCGTTTCAACGCCTTGCTCACGCTGGAGAGGATCATCCGCTCGTCGTCGACCAGGAGTATCCTCCCCTTTGCCTGGCAGGTCTTTCCGGATGGGGCCCTGTGAACCGCCGCCGCCTCCCAGTCGCGGCTCACCGGGAAGTAGATCGCGAACCGGGAGCCCTTGCCCGGCTCGCTCTCCACCATGATCGTTCCGCCGTGGCTCCGGACGATGCCGTGGGTGATCGAGAGCCCCATGCCGATTCCTTTCCCGATCCCCTTGGTCGTGTAGAAGGGCTCGAAGATGTGGGACATAGTTTCTCGCGTCATGCCTTCCCCGGTATCCCTCACCGAGAGCTCGACATACGCGCCTGCCTTCGCTCCGGGCTGCACCTCGGCTGATCCGAGATGGACGTTGGCAAGGCCGATTTCCAGAACCCCCCGGTCCGACGACAGGGAATCGGCCCCATTGCGGCACAGGTTCATGATGACCTGCTGGACCTGGGTGGGCTCTCCAATGATCCTGTCGTCGGGTGCCTCGAGATTGAGCCTGATCTCGATGGTGCTCGGCAGCGAGGATCTCAGGAAAGAGGCCGTTTCCTTGACCAGGGGGATGAGCCTGATGGGTTTGAGCCGCTGGTCGCTGCGTCGGGAAAAGGAGAGGATCTGCTTCACCAGGTCTCTCTGCCGGTACGCGGCCTGGAGGATGCCGCTGAGGGCCTGGTGCGCCGGTGTGTCAGGGGGCAGCTCCTCGAGCGTGGACTCGGCGTCGAGGATGATGGGGTAGAG
>JBASVF010000403.1:0-5307 GCA_049275795.1 Desulfomonilia bacterium | reverse complement strand
GCCCGGCGGGGCTGGGCGCGGCCCTGGGGGCGGCCCGGGCGGGGGCCGGGGTTATCCTGGCCGAGCGCTTCGGGTTCCTGGGGGGCAATGCGACCGCAGCCATGGTCAACCCATTCGTCTCGTACCACACGCAGCACCACCGAAGGGAAGAGACCGGGGCGGCCGGATTCTTTCCCACGGACCACGGCCCGGGCGAACCCGTGATATCCGGTGTCCTGGGCGAAATGGTCTCCCGGCTCATCCTCATGGGTGGGGCGCTCCCGCCGACGCCCGAGACAGGCTACACCGTGCCCTTCGAGCCCGAGGCCTTCAAGTGCGCGGCCCAGGACATGCTGGACGAGGCCGGGGTGGGGATCCTGCTCCATTCGTTTGCCAGCGACATACTCTGGGACGGGCGCCGTCCGGCCGGAGTGGTGTTCGAGACCAAGTCCGGGCCCGTGGTGATCGAGGCGGACCACATCGTGGACTGCACCGGGGACGGCGACGTGGCCGCCCGGGCGGGAGCACCCTTCGAGGTGGGCCGCGACGGGGACGGCCTGGTGCAGCCCATGACGCTCTACTTCCGGATGAACGAGTTCCGGGAGGCCGCCTTCAGGGCCTACGTGAAGCGGCACCCTGATCAGTGGCTGGGGGTCCACGGCCTGTGGGACCTGGTAAAAAGGGCTGAAGACAACGGCGACTTGGAGCTCCCACGCGAGGACATCCTGTTCTTCGGGACCGAGCATGACCGGGAGCTGAGCTTCAACTGCTCGCGGGTCATCAGGGTGCTTGGCACCGACGTGTGGGACCTTACCTATGCCGAGATGGAGTGCCGCAGGCAGAACCGCATGATCGCCGCGTTCATGAACAAGTACGTGCCGGGCTTCGAGAAGGCTTACCTGTGCCGCAGCGCAGGGATCGTGGGGGTAAGGGAAACCAGGAGGATCACCGGCGACTACCGCCTCACCGCCGAGGATGTCCTCGGCGCCGTGAAGTTCGAGGACGCCGTGGCTAGGGGCACCTACCCCATCGACGTGCACAACCCCGAGGGCAAGGGCACGGTGCTCATGTACCTCCCCCCCGGGGAGTACTACGAGATCCCCTTGAGATGTCTGCTCCCGCTGGGACTCGACAATCTCCTGGTCGCGGGCAGGTGCATCTCGGGCACCCACGAGGCGCACTCGTCCTACCGGGTGATGCCCATCTGCATGGCCACCGGCCAGGCCGCCGGGGTCTGCGCCGCGCTGGCCGCGGCAAGCTCCCGCTCCGCGCGGGAGGTGTCTGCGCGGGAGGTGCAAGAGGAGCTCGCGCGCCAGGGGGCGAACCTGGGAAAGGGCTGATCCCGAGCCTGGCTGCCGGGCCAGGGCCCTCCGCGCTTCCCGCCAACCCCGACAATCGTGATGATGGTGTGGGCACTGCCGTCGCGGCCTTGTCCATCCCCTCGCCGTCATCACGGCTTTCGGCAGGATGCCAGGCCGCTTCCACATGCCGGCGCTCCCGGCTTTCCTGGCCCCGGCGTGCCCGCGGGATCGAAGGGGCGACGGGGCATGCTCTCCCCGGTAGAATGAAATGCCTGCCAGGAGTCGACACGCTTCACGGGGTGCCCTCATCCCGCGGGAATACCGGAGCGCCTCGTCGCGGGCACGAGCTTGCGGAACCCTTTAAGCCGCCTTACTCATATTTCCCAGGGAGCCTGATGAAAATGACCGATGAGGGACCGGACAGGAAGCTGAGCGAGACATCGGAGCAAGAGCGGCTCGGTGCGCTGGAGCAGTTCCAGGCATGGATCGAAAAGCCCCTGTTTATCCTGGCCTTCGTGTGGCTCATCCTGCTGATCGTCGAGTTCGTCCGGGGTTTGAACGCCGTGTTCCAGGCCATCGTCACCGCCATCTGGATCGTCTTCATCGCCGCGTTCGTCCTGGAGTTCATCCTGGCGCCCAGAAAGGCTGTGTATCTGCGCAACAACATTATCACCGCGGTCTCCCTGTTCATACCCGCCCTGCGCATCTTCCGGTTCGCCCGGTTCTTCCGCTTCCTCAGGCTCGCGCGGACCGCCAGGGAGCTCACGCTCATCAGGGTCGTGAGCTCCATCAACCGCTCCATGAACGAGCTCAGGGGCTTCCTGGGCAGCCGCGGGTTCGGTTACGTGCTGTTTTCCACCCTGATGGTCACCTTCGGGGGTGCCGCGGGCATGCTGGTCTTCGAGCGGGCCAAGCCCGGCGGGCAGGGACTCCAGGACTACGGAGACGCCATCTGGTGGACCGCCATGATCCTCACGCCCCTGGGGTCCCAGTACTGGCCGAGAACGCCCGAGGGCCGGGTGCTGGGCTTCCTCATCTCGCTCTACGCCTTTGCCGTGTTCGGCTACTTCACCGCGCTGCTGGCCTCCTTCTTCGTGGGACACAGGCCCCGGGCCCCAGGCGCACACGAGGATCCCGAGAACGGAAAAGAGCGGGACAGCCTCTGAGGCCGGTGCAGGGCCGTACCGGGGCTGCCGTCCAGTCGGGTTCAAGGGATCCTGCATCGGGTATGCAGCCTCGCCCGGGTGCACGGCACCGACAGAAGAAATGGTCACCGGGTATCCGGGGGCACCGCCGGAACGCGATCCCGCTGCCCGCACGGACATCGCACGGGCCGCTCACTGCCTCTCCTCGAGCACGACAGATCCTGTGATTTTCCGATCCAGCAATCTTCAGATAAAATCTTCTCTTGTGAGAAAAAAAGAGCTAATAATTACTCAGCTGTCAAGCCGATACATATGAAGGCCTGGGCTGTTGTCTCTTTGCCTCAACAGGGGATTTCGAGCCCGGGCTGAACGGTACGAAAGACACATCACAAGGGGGAATCGACGGTCATGAGAAAACGCCCGGTATTGGCAACAGGCTTGGCACTGGTCCTGGCAGCCCTGGTTCTGAACGGCTGCAGCGCGGCACGGTACACCAGCACCCTGAAACCTCCCGATGACAAGAACTTGGAGTTCGGCTCCGTGCGATTCGCCATGTCGAGCTTCACCTATGAAAGACCGGGCGTACAACCGTCGCCGCAGCTCATCGAAGAGAGGGCCAGTGCCCTTTACCCGAGTGTGTTCACGGACGACAGGGCAGGCCTGCCGGTCCTTATCGATTTCAAGAGGTCCGACAGCTCGCTCTCAGATGGTGGCAAGATGCTCTTGATGATCTTCACCATGTTTGGGGTAGTACCGATCCCTCACACCGACAGGCATGATTTTACCGTTCGCGCCAGCGTGCTGGATTCCCTGGGGGAACGTCTTTGTGAGAGGGAGGAAACATTCGAGATCAACGTGATCACCTGGGCCAGCTACTGGCCCTTGGGTCTCCTGCCGGTTCCCGGTCCGTCTGACCTGCCGAGGGAGTATCGGGCCGGAGATCTTGTCGAGTGGGGCGAGGCATCGAGAAACAAGGTCAACAACCATGCAGCCGAATGCATTGCCGGGGTTGTTGCCCGGGCGTTGAAATCGGCCGATCAGGCCAAGCTCCGTGCCGCCTTCCAAGAGAGGAAGTCCCGTGTGCAGGAAATCATGGTCGACGGGAAGCCGTATAAGAGCTTTCTCACCATGGCGAGCGTATCCAGGCCGAAACCCGGCAGCACCTTCAACCTGCTCGTATACCAGGGCGACGTCAGATACAGCGCAGAACCGATGGATCAGGCTATCGTGGCACGCCTCGACGAATCCGGACGCTGGCAGCCGGTGACAAGCTACCTGCGCAGCGCCCGCTCGCTCACCCGGGTGAGCGGCCTGATCGAGAACAACGTTCCGGTGAGAGCGGTCGTACAAACACCTGAAACACCGCCCCTTCAGGACTTCATCGACACCCCGGACCTCTCGGGCAGCGACCGCGCCGAGGTATTGCGCTGGAGCAACAACGTCCTGCTCGAGGCAAAGAACCGCTCGCTGGAGAACGTGCTGAAGCTGGAGAGCCGCGATGATCTGCTCACCCTGGCCACCCAGATCGAGAAATCGATCCTGGATTTGAGCGCGCAGGCAGAGCAGGCCAAGGACCGCGCCCAGGCCATGGTGGAGAAGGGCCAGGGCGACCCTGCGCCCGACCGCGAGCTCTCGGTCCTGTGCCGCCAGCGCATCGAGATACTCAAGCCCGTCCTGGCGGCCGTGAAGCATGCTTCGACCGGGAAACAGTAAAGGAAGGGAACCGACCGGCATGAGCGACACCGGCAAAGCCGACATGGAGTGATGGTGCACATAACCGCAGAAAAAAAAGGGGGGAAGGTTGAATACGTACCGTTCATCTCTGATATGGGTGGGAATGATCCTGACATGCATGCTCGTGAGCGGGTGCGGCTCGGTACGGTACACCAGCACCCTCAAGCCGACGGACGACAGAACGCTCGACCTGGGCGAGGTGCGATTCAGCATCATGAGCCTGTACGGCAATCTCGATAAGCTTGCCGAACGGTCGAGGGAGGCGTATCCCGACCTGTTCACGGACGACCTGACCGGGATCCCTGTGGCGGTCAAGGTCAATACCGCTTCGGACATCTCATCGATGCTCACTGCAAGCTCCCTGACGGCACTCTGCGGCCTGGGCACCATCCCGTTCCCCGGCGCGGTGAGCGACAGCATCACGGTGGAAACCAGCTTCATCAACGCCTGCGGAGAACGCGCCCCGATAGGCACTGCTTCCTATACATTCAAGAAGTCCATGTGGATGACCGCGCTGAGCCCCCTGGGCCTTCTGCCGATCCCCGGTTTCTCGGACATTCCCCGGCGCTCAGTATGCCTCCCGTTCACCGAGGACCATGTGAGCCTTTCGAGCCCGGAGGAGACCGCGTATCGGCAGGACTGCCTCTTGGAAGCGGTCGTGAAGACAATACGGACCGCCGATCGAGACAGGCTCTCGGACTATTACCGGGTGCGCAAGGCCCGTATGCAGGAGGTTACCCTCGACGGGAAACCCTACTCGATCTTCCTCGCCCCCGTCTTATCCCCAGCACAGGATCGCGCAGAGAGGTTTCTGGTCCTGCTCTACCAGGACCGTCCAAGACGGACCGTGCAGGCTCTGGAGCAGGTGACCGTGGCAGTACGCGACGGCTCCGGCGCCTGGCGGCCGACGAGCGCATACCTCCGTACGCCGCAGACACTGACCGCAGCAGGCGTTCTGCTGGAGAACGGTGTCCCGTCCAGGGTCGTGCTGCGGACGGTCGACGAGCCGCCCCTTCAGGACTTCATCGACACACCGGACCTCTCGGGTGCGGAGAGGACCGAGATTCTGCGCTGGAGCAACGGTGTTTTGCTCGAAGCCAAGAACCACTCGCTGGAAAAACTGCTGAGGAAGGAGAGCCGCGAGGATC
>JBASVF010000402.1:0-8842 GCA_049275795.1 Desulfomonilia bacterium | reverse complement strand
GCATGCGCCGGGTTGCATCCCTGGGCGCTGAAATCGCCGGGCGAGGGTCGGTAGAACTAAGGGTCGAAAGGATGAAGCGTTATCTCCAGTCGCGATGCACCTATACCCTCGAGGGCCTTCCCATTCCCGGCGGCGTAAACCCCATCGAGTGGTTCGTCTTTACGGGCGGGAGGGGCAACTGCGAGCACTTCGCCTCGGCACTGGCCGTGATGATCAGGGGGTGCGGGATCCCGGCGAGGGTGGTTACCGGGTTTCTGGTGAACGAGTTCAACACCAGCGGGGGATACTACGTGGTGCGTGCACAGAACGCCCATGCCTGGGTCGAGTACTTCGACGGGTCGTGGAAGACGCTGGAGGCCGTAGACCAGGCAGGCCCGGCCGGCATCAGGAGGGCCGGACCCATCGATGCGCTCAGGTTCCAGTGGATCAGGTGGGTGATCCGCTACTCTCTCGATGACCAGGTGCGGATCGCGGCATCCATCTTCGCACCGCAAAAGAAGGCCGAGAGGGGCCTCAAGCCCTTCCTCGCGGGGATTGCCTTCATTGCCTCGGCCGGGGCCTTTCTCTGGCTGGCGGCCTTGTGGGTGAACCGCCGGAGAAGGAACCCCTACCGGAGGCTGCTGGACGCCCTGGCGCAAAAGGGTGTGTCGCTTGAGCCCTCGACCCCGCACGAGGCGCACCTGGAACAGATCCGCGAGCAGTGGCCTGCGATTGCGGAAGAGTTCGGTGTCTTTCTCCAGGAGTACCTGGCAGGCAGGTTCGGGGGAAGGAGCACAGATATCGCCGCAAGGACCGAGATGATGATCGGGAAGATGAGGAAGACGGCCAGGCCGGCGAAGACCGGATAGGGTGGGAAACGCCTAGGGCGTGACGAAGATCTCGACCCGGCGGTTCATGGCCCTTCCTTCCTCGGACTGGTTGTCCGCAATGGGCCTGGTCTCGGCGAACGAGAGGGCGCAGACCTTCTCCTTGGGAATGCCGGAATCCAGGAAGACCATGAGCACCGACATGGCCCGTGCCTGGGCAAGGTGCCAGTTCGTGGGGTACGCGCTCCCCGCGGAGCCGGAGACGGGAGTGCTGTCGGTATGGCCTGCAATCTCGATCGCGGCAGGGTTGAGCTGTTTGAGCCCTGAGGCGATCTTCTCGATGAGCTTCGTCCCTCTCGGGGTGAGCCAAGCGCTCGATGGGGTGGGGAACAGCGCGTGCTGGGGCAGGACGATCTTGATCCTGTCCTGGGTGCGTATGATGTAGACTTGGTCCCTGATGCGCTCGGTTTCCAGGAATGACACCACGTACTCGTAGCCCTTGCTCATCCGCCACTGGGCCTCCTTTTTTTCCTGGAGGCCGGCGTTGCTCTGCGAGATCTGCTTCATGAGAGCCTTCTTTTCCTCGAGGCACTGGATATTCCTGTCCAGGAGATCCTGCTTCTCTGCGGTCAGGGAGTCCATGGCAGCCCTTGCTTCATCGAGCTCCTTGAGTGCCCGTGACAGCTTTTCGGAGAGCTCCGTGTTGCTCTGGCCCGAGAGCTTGAGCTCCTGGCGGCAGACGTTGAGCTCGTCGGATATGGCCCGGTACTCGTCCTCGGTGTACTTGTGTGCGCATCCGGTGCCCAGGAGCAGGACAATGCATGAAAAAACGAGTGGAAATGGTGTCTTCATCAAAAAAAACATACCCGGTTCTCCAGCCACTGTCAATCATTGTGAGGCAGGTGCCTGTCACAGCCATCCCCCCGGCGTGGCGGTTCCAGGTCCCCGGCATGGGGTTCCAAGCGGCCATATGATATGGACAAAGGGAAAATACAGTGCGTATAATTCTTTTTGCCATGATCATCAATCGATACATACTCGGTTATCTCCTGAAGACCTTCGTGGGGGCCTCGCTGGTCCTCTATGGGGTGATGATCATCGTACAGTGGATCCGCATCGGACAGCTCATCACCATGCGGGACCTCGACGTCCTGCTCCTGGCCATGGTTCCCCTGGCGGTGTTCGTCCTGCCCATGGCGCTCGTCTTCAGCGTCCTGATGGTCCTGGAGAAGCTTTCCACCGAGTCCGAGATCATCGCGATGCAGTCCTGCGGCATACCGTTGAGACGCATCTTCACGCCCATCCTGGCCGTGGCTGTAGCCTGCACGGCGCTGCACCTGGTCATTTCCACCTTACTGGGCCCGGCCTCCATGCTGCGGATACAGCACCGGCTCTTGGAGCAGGCGCCGGAGAAGGTGTACTCCTTCATCGAGGAGCGCGAGTTCATGAACATCTTCAAGGGCGTGACGCTCTACGTGGAGTCGATCAACCAGGTGGCCCGGCAGCTCGACAACGTGTTCATCGAAACCACCGGCCCCGAGCGCTCCATCATCTCAGCCGAGCGGGGGACTATCGATTTTTCTCCCCCCCTCATCCTCCTGAGGCTCTCAGGCGGCAGCGTCTTCACCCGGTCGGAGAGCACCTTGAGGTACATCGTCTTTGACGAATACGCCTTCACCCTGGATGCCGACTTCGAGCGCGAGCTCGATATCCGGGGCGCGGACGTGCTCACCCAGCCTGAGCTTGCGAAGGAGATCCGCGATAACCCGAAGCCCAAGCTCGTCAAGGAGTACCACAACCGCTACGCATTCCCCGTGATCAACCTCATCCTGGCCCTGGTGGGGATCCAGTTCGGGATCCAGAAGCCGAGGTCCCCACGCCACTTCGGCATCGTGTTCGGGCTCGGGACCATCATGGGCTATTACCTTGTCTATCTCCTTGCGGGCCGCCTGGTGAAGGGGTCAATGCTCAATCCTGTTGTCGGCGCGTGGGTACCGAACCTCGTATTCTGCCTGATTCTCATGGCCGTATGGATCTGGCGGCGAACCGGCCAGGCAAGGGGAGGCGCCTGATGCATTCCGTGGTCCAGTCATATGTCTTTCGCAAGGCATCGGCCATGAGCCTGGCCTCGCTGGCGAGCCTCGTGCTGCTCACGGTTGTCTCCGAGCTCTTCGGCAAGCTCTCCACCTTTGCCGAATACGGCACGGGACTTGCGGTGATCATGCAGTACCTCGCCTACTCGATCCCGCAGATGGTGTACTGGGTGCTTCCCTTCTCGGTCTGCCTGGGGATACTGGCGGCCCAGGCCGCGTTCTCTCGGCACAGCGAGATCATCGCCATGCAGGCATGCTCGGTCCCCCGGTCCCGGATCTATGCACCATACCTCGCGGTAGGTCTCCTGGCGACCGTCCTCATGGCGGCAACCAGCTTCTACCTGTTCCCGGCTGCACAGAGGCAGGCCGACAGGATCGAGGACCTCAAGATCAAGAGGACCGAGGTGACGGGCAGCTTCTCGGTGAGCGGGGGAAGATTCAAGGTGGGGCAGGACGTCTACCGCGTGGGCAGCCTCAACATCACGCAGGGAACCAT
Organism: Desulfomonilia bacterium; assembly: GCA_049275795.1. Classification (GTDB taxonomy): domain Bacteria; phylum Desulfobacterota; class Desulfomonilia; order UBA1062; family UBA1062; genus Phosphitivorax. The sequence goes on along the minus strand of JBASVF010000402.1, from coordinate 5,447 downwards.
GGAGAACATCACCTGCTACCGGTTCTCCTCGGGAAGGCTCGTCCAGGTCGTCACCGCGGCCCGTGCCCGATGGGACGGAACGGTCTGGCAGGCCCAGGCAATGCAGGTGACCGATCTCGACCGGCAGGGGATCTCCGATCCCAGGCCGGGCACGGTCCTGCCGCTGGCCCGCGAACCCGAGGACCTGGTCATGGCCGAGACCAATACCGAGCTGCTCTCCCTGCCCGAGCTCCGGGAATACCTCGCGCAGCTTAAGGAGGGCGGGATCAGGTCCCCGGCCACAGAGACGCTCTTCCACAGCCGGATCAGCTTTGCCCTGGCGCCGCTCATCATGACCGTGCTGGTCATCCCTTTCGGCATGAGGTTTCCCAGGGCGGGCGGCATCGCCCGGGGGATCTCCCTGGGCCTGGTGCTGGGGCTGAGCTACTGGTTCCTCCACTCGGGAATGACCGGCCTGGGCACATCCGGCATCCTTCCCCCGCTCGTCGCGTCGTGGGGGGCGAATGTCTGCGCACTGGTGATCGCATTTTCCATCCTGTTTGCCAAGAGGAGGGCGCTCTATGGCTGATGTGGTAATCATCGGGGCAGGGCCTGCGGGAATCTTCGCGGCTCAGGAGCTCTCGAAGAGCCGCAAAGGGCTCGATATCGTGATCGTGGAGCAGGGCAAGGACATCACAGACCGCAGCAGGTCGGGCCCGGACATGCTCGTGGGATGGGGGGGCGCGGGCGCGTTCAGTGACGGCAAGCTCACCATCTCTACCGATGTGGGCGGGCAGCTCTCGTCTCTGCTCAACGAGGGCGAGCTGATGCGCCTGCTCGACGAGGTCGACGGGATCTACACGAGGCACGAGTCCTCGGGAGGGCTCTACTCCGTGGATGCGGACGAGGCCGCCCGGATCTCGGCACGGGCGAAGCTCGCGGGACTCAACTACGTGCCGACCAAGGTGCGCCACATCGGCACCGAGAACTGCCACACCATCCTCAGAAACATCCGGGAAGAGCTCAGGGACACGGTGCGCGTGATCTTCAACGCCAAAGCCGCGGATATCCTCGATGACGGACACAGGGTTACGGGCGTGTCCCTCGAGGACGGCACCCGCATCGACGCCCGCTTCGTCATCGCGGCCCCGGGAAGGGTCGGCTCCTCGTGGATGTCGGGTCAGGCGCGCAGGCTCGGGCTCACGACCCGTCCGAACCCCGTTGACCTGGGTGTGAGGGTCGAGCTCCCGGCCGTGGTCATGGAGGACCTCACCTCCAAGGCCTACGAGACCAAGTTCATCTACCATTCCCGCACCTTCGACGACAGGGTGCGCACCTTCTGCATGAACCCCTACGGCGAGGTCGTGCGCGAGAGCATGGGTGACATCGTCACGGTCAACGGCCATTCATGGGCAAAGACCCGCACGGAGAACACGAATTTCGCCATCCTGGTGAGCGCCGACTTCACCGAGCCGTTCGACGACCCCATCGGCTACGGCCGATCCGTGGCCGGGCTCGCCAACATGCTGGGCAAGGGTGTCATCGTGCAGCGGCTGGGCGATCTCCACGCGGGCAGGAGGACCAACCCGTCCCGGCTGGCCAGGAGCCTCACCAGGCCGACCCTGAGAGACGCCACCCCGGGCGACCTGAGCTACTGCCTGCCGTACCGCATCCTCACCGACATCATGGAGATGCTCTCGAGCCTTGACGCCATGGCCCCGGGTGTGAACTCAGCGCACACGCTCCTGTACGGGATCGAGGTCAAGTTCTACTCGAACCGGGTCACACTCGACCGCGAGCTCAGGAGCGAGCTCGATGGCCTGTATGTCATCGGCGACGGGGCCGGCATTACCCGGGGGTTGATCCAGGCCAGCTGTTCGGGGATCATCGCCGCAAGATCGGTGGCCGGCCGGCTCGAATGACCGGCTCGAAGTTACTTCATGACCCCGTCCCGTAAGGGGGCTGACCGCCATTTTTGCTTGGACAGAAGTACATATTTATACTATCGTCCTTTAGACTTCTAACACCTATAGCGAAAGAGGGAGAATGTCATGGCGAAGAAGTATGTGTATCTCTTCGGAGGCAGGGGAACCAAGGCCGAGGGCAACGCGGAAATGAAGGATGTCCTCGGAGGAAAGGGTGCCAACCTTGCAGAGATGACCAATCTCGGAATTCCCGTACCACCCGGGTTCACCATCTCCACGGAAATGTGCAGGCTCTATTACGAAACCGGCGGGTTGCCAAAGGAGCTCAAGACCCAGGTCAAGGAGGCTATCAAGAAGGTGGAGCGAATCATGGGCTTGGGGTATGGCGATGTCGAGGCCCCGCTGCTCTTTTCCGTGCGTTCCGGCGCGCGGGCGTCCATGCCGGGCATGATGGATACGGTGCTCAACCTCGGCATCAACGACGAGACCGTCAAAGGCCTCATCAAGATGAGCGGGAACGAGCGTTTTGCCTATGACTGCTACCGCCGTTTCATCCAGATGTATTCCGATGTGGTCATGGGCGCAGACTCTGCCGCGATGGAAGAAGAGCTCGATAGTATGAAGCATGCCAAGGGCGTGAAGCTCGACACCGAGCTCAATGCCCAAGATCTCAAGAAGCTCGTGGCCGTGCTCAAGGAAAAGGTCAAGGAGCTCACCGGCAGAGACTTGCCTTCCGATCCCATGGACCAACTCTGGGGCGGCATCGAGGCTGTGTTCAAGTCCTGGAACACTCCCCGGGCCATTACGTACCGCAAGCTCAACAACATCCCCGACGACTGGGGTACCGCGGTCAACGTCCAGGCCATGGTGTTCGGCAACATGGGCGACAATTCCGCCACCGGCGTCGCATTCACCCGCGACCCCGCAACGGGCGAGAACGTTTTCTACGGCGAGTACCTCCAGAACGCCCAGGGCGAGGACGTGGTTGCGGGCATCCGGACGCCCATGCCCATCAACGTCAAGGGCAAGAGAGACGCATCACATATTTCCATGCAGGAAGCGCTGCCAGATCAATACAACCAGCTCGAGCAGATATACCTCACCCTTGAGAAGCACTACCGCGACATGCAGGACATCGAGTTCACCATACAGGAGGGCAACCTCTGGATGCTCCAGACGCGCACCGGCAAACGCACTGCCGCCGCTGCCGTCAAGATCGCGGTGGACATGGTCAACGAAGGCCTGATCACGAAGGAAGAGGCGGTCGGCCGGGTGAGCCCGGACCAGATCGATCAGCTCCTCCATCCGCAGATCGACCCCAAGGCAAAGAAGACGGTCATCGGCAAGGGACTCCCCGCCTCGCCGGGCGCGGCGGTGGGCAAGGTGGTCTTTTCCGCCGAGGATGCCGAGGCCGAGGCGGCCAAGGGCGAGAAGGTAATCCTGGTGAGGGTCGAGACCTCGCCCGAGGATATCCACGGCATGAACGTGGCCCAGGGCATTCTGACCGCCCGCGGAGGCATGACCTCGCATGCGGCGGTGGTGGCCCGCGGAATGGGCAAGTGCTGTGTCTCGGGTTGCCCCGACCTCTCCATCGACTATAAGAAGCAGGTGCTAAAGCTCGGCGGCAAGACCATCAAGAAAGGCGAGTACATCTCGCTCAACGGCACCACCGGCGAGGTGATGCTGGGCAAGGTTACAACGGTCGAGCCCTCACTCTCCGGGGCTTTCGGTACGCTCATGCAGTGGGCCGACAAGATCCGCAAGCTGGGCGTGAGGACCAATGCCGACACCCCCAGGGACGCGAAGGTCGCCAGGGATTTCGGCGCCGAGGGCATCGGGCTGTGCCGCACCGAGCACATGTTCTTCGAGGCGGACCGGATCCTGGCTGTGCGCGAGATGATCCTTTCCGACGACGAGAAGGGCAGGCGCAAGGCGCTCGATAAGATCAAGCCCATGCAGAAGGGTGACTTCCTGGCAATTTTTGAGGTCATGGACGGCCTGCCGGTCACCATCAGGTTGCTCGACCCGCCGCTGCACGAGTTCCTGCCCAACACCGACGCAGAGGTGGCCGAGGTGGCCAAGGCGCTCAAGAAGAAGCCCGAGGAGATCAAGGCCAAGCGCGACGCCCTCCACGAGGCCAACCCCATGCTCGGGCACCGAGGGTGCCGTCTGGGCGTGATCTTCCCCGAGATCTACGAGATGCAGGTCAGGGCCATCATGGAGGCCGCGTGCGAGGCTGCTGCCAAGGGCGTGAAGGTGAAGCCGGAGATCATGATACCCCTGGTCGCGCACGTCAAAGAGCTGGCCATACTCAAAGAAATGACCGTGAAGGTGGCCGAGGAGATCATGAAGTCCTACAAGGTCAAGCTCGAGTACCTGGTGGGCACCATGATCGAGCTACCCAGGGCGGCGCTCACCGCGGACGAGATCGCCAAGGAGGCCGAGTTCTTCTCCTTCGGCACCAACGATCTGACCCAGACGACCTTCGGCCTGTCGCGGGACGACGCGGGCAAGTTCCTGCCCTACTACGTCGAGAAGAAGATCCTTGCTCGGGATCCCTTTGCGGCCCTCGACCAGGACGGGGTTGGAGAGCTCATCAAGATCGGGGTCAAGAAGGGCAGGTCCACACGCAAGAACCTGAAGATCGGCATCTGTGGAGAGCACGGGGGCGAGCCGTCGTCCATCGAGTTCTGCCACCGGGCGGGCTTCAACTACGTGAGTTGCTCGCCCTACCGGGTGCCTATCGCCAGGCTCGCAGCCGCTCACGCGGCCCTGATGAACAAGAAGTGATCATCAGCTTCGAGGGCGGAGAAGGGGCGGGCAAATCGACCCACGCCAGGCTCCTCTGCGACCATCTCCAAAAGCACGGGCTGCCCTGGCTCTCGGTGAGAGAGCCGGGCGGCTCTTCTTTTTCCGAGCGCGTCCGGGAACTCTTCTTCCAGGAGGGCCTCGATCCGATGACCGAGCTGCTCCTCGTGCTCGCCTCGCGCAGGCACAACCTCGACGTCCTGGTCAAGCCGGCGCTCTCGGAAGGCAGGATCGTGGTCATCGACCGGTTCGTGGACTCGACCCTCGTCTACCAGGGGGTCCTGGGAGGGATCGGCATCGAGCGGGTGCGGGAGATCATGGAACTGACAGGCACCTGGCTTGAGCCCGACCTCACCTTCGTGCTCGATATCGACCCCGGTCTATCGCTTGCGCGCATCGTCCCGGGAGACAAGTTCGAGCTCAGGGAACGATCATACCACGACAGGCTCAGGCATGCCTTCCTGGACCTGGCCAAGTCTCCCAGGCACCGGGTCATCGATGCACAGCGGCCGTGCATCCTGGTGAGCAGCGATATCCACTCGGCCGTGGACGTGGCGCTGGCCGCCGGTGGATGACCTGCACCGCAGGCAATACCCATCTTTAACAGGTGTCGAGGTCATTGCATCTGGGAACCCGCATAAATCCAGGAAACGCATTTCAAGACCGGTATAATGTAGTGCCACAGATGATGCATTTATGACTTTCAATAGCAGCTCTATTATGGCAATTAATGAA
>JBASVF010000401.1:0-4923 GCA_049275795.1 Desulfomonilia bacterium | reverse complement strand
GCGGTAGACCATTATATAGCCGCCGGGACCGGACTTCCTGCCGGAGAAGAATTTGACCTGCTGGTTCGCGCTGGAAGAATTGTCGAAGTTCTTCCAGATGACCGGCCTGCCGTCGGTAGTCACCCTGCCCGAAACGACCGCCACATCACAGGCAAGAGCCTGTGTGAATGCCACCAGGATTATTCCCGAAAGACATACCACCATGCCCCACATTCTCTTCCATGAAAGCTGTGGATGATTCATAATGCATCCTCCTATTGTGGTGTACTCAATAAAATCCGCACAGGCAGAGCTTACGCGCATCATGCGACATGAACTCTGGCCTTTTCTCCCGCATTGTCTTGCTGTTCCTGATCCACGGCGGCCGGTTTGGGCTGGCCGCCCCTGCCCACGAGCGACTCGATGGCCTTGCGCTTGATGCTTCCGCCGGTGTCGATGCTCTCGACCAGCTCGACCTCGATGGTTACGGAGTCATCGAGCAGTCTCCGGAGGTCATCGAGGAGCTCGCCGATATGTTCCTCGTTGTACTCCGAGCCCCTGACGATCCGGATGAGAACGAGGTCTTCGCGTACCTGAGAGACCTTGAACTCTTCCAGGAGGTGCAGGTACTTCTTGATGTACATGGTGAAGGTGTTGAGGATCTTCAGGGAAGATACGAACTTTCCGCTGGGCAGGGTGAAGCAGTCGTCGGCCCTGCCGTCAAAGGACTTGAGGATGGGGAAACCGAGGCCGCACCGGCAGGGGGAATCGTCATACCTGCCCAGATCTCCGATGCGATACCGGATGAAAGGCATTGCCGGGCTCCGGGTGGTGGTGAGCACGATCTCACCCATCTCTCCGGGCCGCACCTCGTCGCCGTTTCGATCCACGAACTCCACCCATACATTGTCCGTGAAGATGTGGTAGTTGTGGTGCCGGCACTGGGCCGCCACCATCCAAGTCTCTTCCGTTGAATACTCATCGTAGACCGGGCACCCGAAAGTCCTGGAGATGAAGTCCCGCTGGTCCTGGGTTGAGAGCTCGGAGTTGATGCCGATGAACCGTGGTCTGATTTCTGCGAGGTCCTCTGGAGTGGCTCTCCGGGCTATTTCGTAGATGAGCGAGGCGTAGCCGATGATGAGGTCCGCCCGGATCCTTCGCAGCTGGGCGATCTGCTCTTCCACGGGAATGGTGGACTTCACGTGCGTTGCCCTCAGGAACCAGGGGTAGTTGAGCTTGGTGTACTTGATGTAGGCTATCTTATGGATGCAGGGGAGGTAGCCTATCATCGTGTACATCCTGACGCCGGTTGCGATGTAGAAGGCAAAGGTTTTTAAGGTAAAGACAAAGGGCAGCGATCTGCCCGTGGAGCCCGTAGTCGCAGAGTAGTGGCAGGAATTGATGTCCACACCCCGCGCAACGATCTGGTGCGGGAAGTTCTCGCGCACCTCTTCCTTGGTGAGGAAGGGGAGTTTCTTCAGGTCGGCCGCACAGCGGATGGTGCTGATGTCTATCCCTGCCTCGTCGTACTTTCGCCGGTAGAAGGGGACTCGTTCGTAGGCATTCATGATGGAGCGCACCAGCCGCCTTTCCGAGAGCCTCTGCTGCAGCCGTGCCGGAAAAAGGGCGCTTACATGGACTTCAATACAGGAGATGAAAAGGTACCATATAAAAAGAAGCCTCTTCATGGCTAATCCCTCCCAATCAAGACCATGCTGTCCAAGGGTTTTGAATGCATCCTCCCGGTCTTGCATGATCCATGCCCTTTGGCGGCCCATGCCTGCCGGGGCAGGAGGAAGGCCGGATCCCTGGAGGCTATCTCCGGGAACTGAAGCGGAATGACATGCTGGTATTCCCTGCAAAACGGAATGAATACTCACTCTCGAGCAGATAGGAAAAACAGTGCCCGCCTCACGGATCACCATGAGGAAGCCGGCTTCAGGGATATTGACGAAACTTTTCCGTTCACCGGGGGAAATCGATGTGCAAAGGAGCATATGGAAATAATTTCTGCAGACTGAGAAAATCTTTTCCCAATTTACCTTGCATGAAGTGGAGGATGTGCCGGCCCAGGGAGACCTTCGCAGAAATAAAAGATATGATGTTTTTTGCGTATACCTCCGTCCTCGGCATCTACAGGAAGAGAACAACCCCGTAAGAGATGATCTCAGCCGGGCGGTTGTGTTTACCGGTCAATCGCTTTTTTTTCCGCCACCATGGCTGCACTGCACGGTTTTTTTACGCTTGGTTGCCCTCATCAGGTATGGAAGGATGTTGACATAGAAATTGCATATGCCTCTTTTCAGACCTTTGTCAGCCGGTGCGGTGTCATGAGGGAGAAGGTGCACATACCTTGATGTGCGGTCGCAGGGAGATCGGTCGGAGTGCATGGACTCATGAGGAGGCACGTGAATGTGGCAGGTCGAGCGTAACGTATCGATTGCTTCACGGTTGTGGCTTGCGGCTCACAGGCTCTGGCCTTCTTTGTCGGTCCAGATTGTCCTTGAGGGGAGCGGCACGTTCGATGTGAACCTCTGGAAGAATGCAGTTGCCGTTGCCTCGGCTGCAAACCCCGGTGCAAGGATGGTTCTCAAGGGGCACATCCATTTCAGCCGGTGGGTAGACTCCGGCCTTACCCCGCCGGTCAGGGTGATGAGTACCCGCGAGTGGGACAGCTTCGGCTCCGTGGGCTCGGACGTGATCGACAACTACTCCCCCAGGACAGGGCCCATGGCCGAGGTGATCCTGCTCGAGGGCGAACCTGCCAGGGTGCTCTTCCGCTCCCACCACGCCCTGATGGATGGCCGAGGCGCAGTGACTTGGGCCGGGGATGTCTTCCGTGCCCTGCGCGGCGAGCCGGTGGTGGACTCGGAAGACCGGATAACGGAGAACACTCTTTTAAATATATCACCGAAAAGACCCAACGCCACGGCAGGCTGCGGTTTCATCGCACCAACCGGGGCCGCAGCGGGAGACGCAAGGGGTTTTCTCTGGGGCCGGAGGGTCGTCACGGGCAGGTTCTCCAGCCTCCTGCCCCGGATCATGATCCTGACCGCCCGTGAGGCATGGCGTCACGGGGAGGGCAGGGTGCGCTTCTCAATCCCTGTCGATCTCCGACCGAGACGGCCGGGTCTGAAATCGAGCGGCAATCTCACCAATGCGATCAACCTGGAAGTGACTCCCCAATCCACGGTCGACTCGATCGCCGCCGAAATCGCAGACAGGCTTAAGCAACGACGGGACGGATACCTCTCGATCGGCGAGCGGATGATCTCCTTCCTGCCCCTATGCCTCATGGAGCGTCTGATTCTCAGGCTTGCCAGACAGGGATTCCGCACGGGAGAATACCTGTACTCCGGGATCATTTCGAACCAGGGGCTCTTTGACATAGAAGCCTTCCAAGGGGGCGGTTTCGCGGCGCGTACGGTGTATGCAACGCCGGCATGCCTGGAAACGGTGCCCTTTTCCCTGTGCATCACCGGTATGAGAGACGAGGTGAACCTGCTGGCCGCCATGCCCAGACCGCTGGCGAGCGGAGGCAGGATGGAAGAGCTGCTCTCGCGGATCGCACGGGGGCTGGCAGAGGACAACGGAGCCGGTTCGGAGAAGGGGGACCGGACAGTTCGTTGTGCTTGAGTTATGCCATGCTCAATGACGATAAGGGTTGGGCCGGGCATTCGAGGACGGATGGGAGCATGCGGGTGAGCAAGCGTTATACCAGGCAGATGTCTTTCAACGAGCGGATCTACGCTGCCATGGACGAGGTCTGTCCGCCAATCTACAACCAACTCATCTTCGAGGGAGAGGGAGTGCTCGACCCCGGGGCCTGGCTCAGGGCCGTGGATAAGGCCTCAGAAGCCAATCCCGGGAGCAGGCTGGTGCTCAAGGGGTTTCTGGGCTTAAGCCGATGGGTGGACTCGGGCCTCACCCCCCGGGTGAGAGAGGTTCATGCGCCGCAGTGGGACGGGTTCGGTCCGGTAGGGGCGCCGTTCCTCGAGGAGCGCCTCCTGTTTCGGGAAGGCCCCACCTGCGAGGTGGTCCTGATCCATGGTGACATACCCCGCGTCGCGTTCAGGACCCACCACGCGGTCATGGACGGGCGGGGGACCCTTACCTGGGCAGAAGACGTCTTCCGGGCGCTCAGGGGAGAAAACGTGATCGGGTCGAGCTCGACCCTGACCGACGTGGAGATGGTAAAGAGCTTTCAGAATAGAAAGCGCAAGCCCTTCCCGCCCGAGCATCTCTCGCCGACGGGTACGGCAAGGGGCAATGAACGGGGGGTGGTGTGGAAGCGAGCACGCATCAGGGGGAGCTTTGCCAGGGTGCTGCCCAGGTGCGCGGTGCTGCTGGCTCGGGAAGCCAGGAGCATATCGGAAGGCGTGGTGCGTTTCGGCGTGCCGGTGGACCTCAGGCGGCACCGGAAAGACCTCCGCAGCACCGCGAATCTCTCGTTCGCCCTGTACATCGAGGTGAAGCCGGATACCACGGAAGAACAGATCGCCCAGGACCTGGCCTTCCAGCTCGAGCACGGGTACGAGGGAATGCTCTCGCGCGGGGATGAGCTCTTTCGCCACCTTCCCATGAGACTGATCCGGTCGCAGGGCCTCAGGATCATCGCGGCACGCCACGCAAGCGGCCGCTACAGCCTTTCCGGCGTACTGTCCAACCTGGGTCGAATCGACCCGAAGCCCTTTGAGGGGGGAGGGTTCAAGGCCGTGGGGTTCTGGGCGATTCCTCCCCGCAACGAGTACCACCCGCTGTTCCTGGCCATGATGGGCTATGAGGATTGCCTGGAGCTGATATTGAGCATGCCCGCGGTGCTTGCCTCCGGCGGGCGGATGGATGCAATCCTCGACGGGCTCGTTCGGGGAATGAAATAACAAGGAAGGAGATGATACATGACCTATTCCAGACCGTTATGCCGAACCGAGAAGGTGTATCTGG
>JBASVF010000400.1:0-9518 GCA_049275795.1 Desulfomonilia bacterium | reverse complement strand
GCAGTTCCAGGCCCTTGTTTCACCAGTGGCGCTGCAACCGGCTGCGGTTGTTCGCCTCGGATCAGGCGGGATGCCTGGGATCCGCTATTACGTCCTGCTCCAGCCCTTCCCAGGGCCGCAGATCGCCCTTTGACGGCAGAGCGGCCTGGATGACGCTCCTTTCCCTACGATGCAGGTGACTTGGTTACCCGAGCTCTGGAATGCCCAGCCATCAGATCCTCCATTCAATCCACCGCAAATCTCAAGAGCCTTGAATGCAGGAGCAAGCCCGGCCGTGGGACCCAGCAGGAGGCATCCGGCCTCTCTTTTGTTCATCACACGAACCTTGCCCCAGGCCCGGTATCGATGCCGGGGCTTCCCTGCATTCACAGGGCCCTGACCTTCGTCGATTATAGTACGATCAGGCATCCAGCTCTAGCAGGATCTTGGATATTTCGTCACAGCCGTATCCCTGGGAGCGAAACCATGCAGGGAATCGAGGCCTGGAGCGGCGAACGGGGCAGGGGCGGGCGCTGCCTTCTGCCGCCAGTGCCGCTGTGGAGGAATGGAGATCAGGACGGTGGGCAGCCCGTAAACGCCCGGGGGCGCAGTCTTTCATACCGCAAGGCCCGGGCCTGTCTCGGAACCGCTTCTTTACAGCCTGAGCGAGCGCCTCATGAAGCCGGGCAGGGCGAAGCAGGCCCGGTGAATATCCGGGTTATAGTACCGGCAGCTCCTGGAGGCGAGCTCGGCGCGGTCATGGTCGAAGTCGCGTGCCGGGTCGAGGTCCTTCTTGAGGCATAGCGCGCACGACCACATGCCGGATGGGTAGCAGGGGACGGGCATGGTGTAGAGGTGCACGTTTCCGAAGGCTCTGCGCATGGTACCGGCAATGGAGGCCACCAGATCCATGTCCCAGGCCGGGCTCTCGGTCTGGGCGCTCATGGCGCCTTCATGGGTGAGCGCGTCTCGCACGGAGCCGTAGAATTCGGCGGAGAACAGGCCCGCTCCAGGGCCGACTGGGTCGGTGGAATCGATGCAGATGCAGTCGAACTCGTTTTTATGCGCCTTCACGTACTCGATGCCGTCTGCGATCACGATCTCCACCCGGCTGTCATCGAGGCCCGAGGAAAGGCCCGGGAAGAACTCGCGCGCCGCCTCGATGACCATGGCGTCGATCTCGCAGAGCACCAGGCGCTTCAGCCCCGAATGCTTGAGCATCTCCCTTGCCGAGCCGCCGTCGCCGCCGCCCACGATCAGGACGCTCCCGGGATCGCGGGTGCAGGCCATGGGCACGTGCACGAGCATCTCGTGGTAAAAGAACTCGTCCTTCTCGGTGAGCATGACGATGTCGTCGAGGAGCATCACCCTGCCGAGAAAGGGGTTGCTCACCACCCTGATGCGCTGGTACGGGCTCCTCTTATCAAAAAGGACCTCGTCCTCCCGGAAGCTCAGGCCACCGGCCTCGCCGTTGTCGAACATCTCGATGAACCACGACCCGCTCTTTTCCATGTAACGACCTCCCGGCACAACGGCCGCAGGACGCCCCCCCTTCCTGTGCCCGGCTCTAGCTCGCCCGGTTTCCACTCATGCCCGAGGGCCTGCCTGCCGCTTCGTTCATGGCTCAGCCGCGCGCCTCACCCGCTCCCAGGCCTGTCCCCCCGTGCACGCCATGATGCCGGCAGGTTCGGGGATCGCCGTGCAATGCGGCTCTATCATCTCCAGCTGCAGCAACCGCATCCGGCTTGTACCTGAGCTCCCGGCCCGCGAGCTTGAGCCGGCCCCGCTTCATCTCGATGGTCGAGTAGTGGGCGCTCTTGAGGTTTTCCTTGAGCAGGTCGAAGGCTTTCCATGGGTCCACCGTATCGCCGCAGGTAAAGATATCCACGGCGGCATAGCCGTACTCGGGCCAGGTATGTATGGACAGGTGCGACTCGGCGATCACCACGAAGCCGCTCACCCCGTGGGGATTGAAGGTGTGGAACGCGGAAGACACGATGGTGGCCCCGGCTTCGCGGGCCGCGTCGTTCAGATGCCGCTCGATCGCTCTTACATTGTTGAGGATCTCGGCATCACAGTCATAGTATTCCGCCAATATGTGTGTTCCCAGTGCATTCGCCATGATCGCTCCCCCCTTTCCCTAGAAGCTGGGCGGCGCAGATATCCAGATGATCTGCGCCCTGGTCTTCGACCGGTTCTCGATCCAGTGCCTCTTGTCCGCCGTGTAGTAGAAGGCGTCTCCTTCAGATGCCCGGAATGTTTCCTTGCCCAGGCAGATCACGATCTGGCCCTCGCGCACCATGCCGCACTCGTCGCCGTAATGCGACTTCTCCCGGTAGGTGGACGCACCGGGCTCAAGCGTCACCAGCAGCATGTCCGCCTCCCTGCCCTGGGCCGCGGGGATCAGGATCTCACGCGTAACCCCGGGTTCGTGCTCGTCATTGATCATGACCCGCTGCGAAGGCTTGAAGACCACAATCTCCGGCCCCTTCACCGCGAAGAACTCGGAAAGCGAGGTATCCAGGGCATTGAGGATCAGCTCGAGCGTGTCCAGCGAGGGCGTCTGCAGGTCGCGCTCGAGAAGCGAGATAAAGCCTTTCGTGAGATCGGCCCGCGTGGCCAGCTCTTCCTGGGTCATCTCCATGGAAAGCCGAAGGTTTTTGATCTTTTCACCGATTTTCATCCGGTGCCTCTCGATATATTAAAATGTGATAATTTGTTTACGATAGTAAACTCTGTGAGTGGTCTATATGACAAGAGTGCCATGATGTCAAGGAATATATGGCAAAGGATTTCTCGCTCCCGGGATGGTTTTTCCCCCGAATATCTGCGAGGTTCCCATGGCGGCGGGAAGGGTATGCCCGTTGGGGGTGCACGCGGAGTGTTTTATCGCTCAGGCCGGGGCAACCCTGTGCGATCAGCCCGGTGGATCGCCACCCCCCCGTCCTCTAACAGAGAGAGAAAACTTTCGCGCAATCATCCCGACAATGGGTGGAAGGGCCTGGGCAGCGGTCCCGGATAGATCCCGGGGGCCGCTGCATGAATTCAAGGGCAAAGGCGGAGGGTATGGTTGAGCCCGGTATACAGGGGTCGAGCTTCCCCAGCGGGCTTAAGAGGAACGGGCGGCCTGGCGGCGCATCATGACTCCTTAAGCCCGCGGGCGTAGCGCAGGTGTATCAACCGCGGAACCGGGCCACACCTTGGATCACTGGGTCTTGAGCATCTCCCAGTACTTTTCGTAGATCATAATGGCCTCGCCGACATCGGCCTGGAACTCTCCCCGGTCGAGGTCGGCCTTGTCCGGGTACGCGGCCTTGTGGTTTCTGGTTCTCTCGTCGAGCATCTCCTGGGCCTTCAGGTTCGCCGTGGCATAGCCCACGTACTCGCAGTTCATCTTTGCGACATCGGGTCTGCACATGAAATCGATGAATGTGTGCGCGTTGTTCACGTTGCGGGCGTTGGCCGGGATCACCATGCTGTCGGCCCAGAAGGTGGCGCCTTCCTTGGGGTACACGTAGGCGATGTCCGGGTTCTCCTCGTTGGCCTGGTAGACCTCGCCTCCCCAGATCTGGCCGATGACCACCTCGTTGTTCAGGAAGGGCTGCTTGGGCGAGTCGGAATTGAAGACCTTCACGTTCGGCTTGAGCCTGAGCAGCTTCTCGTACGCCTCGTCGATGCGGCCGGGGTCGGTCTCGTTCACCGAGTAGCCCAGCGAACGTAGCGCCATGCCGAACACATCCCGCACATCGTCCATCAGTAGCACCCTGCCCTTGTAGGCCGGGTTCCACAGGTCGTCCCAGCTCGTAATGGTAGAGGGGTCGATTTCCGCTGCGTTCACCCCGATGGCCGAGGATCCCCAGAGGTAGGGTACGCTGTAGGTGTTGCCCGGGTCGTAAGGCTTGTCGAGGAGGTCGGGATTGATGTTCTTCAGGTTGGGCAGCTTGCTCTTGTCGAGGGGTATGAGCATGTTCAGGCGCCGCATACGCTCCACGAAGTAGGTGGAGGGGAAGGCCACGTCGTAGCCGGCCTTCTTCACGAGCCTGATCTTGGCGAACATGGCCTCGTTGCTGTCAAAGGTGGAGTACTTGACCCTGATGCCCGTCTCCTTCTCGAAGAGCTTGAGCACGGCAGGGTCGATGTACTCCGACCAGTTGAAAACGTACACTACCTCCTTTGCAGCCAAGGCGCTCACGGGAAGGATGAGGGCCAGCACTACCAGCGCACACAGCTTTTTCATCTATCTGTTCTCCTTTGCCAGGATAAATTGGGCAATGCTCACCGTGACCAGCGAAACCAGCACCATGACCGCGCTCAGCGCATTGATCTCCGGCTTGATGCCCAGGCGCACCATGGAGTAGATCTTCAGCGGCAGAATCTCGAAGGACGGGCCCGTGGTAAAGAAACTCACGATCACGTCGTCGAGCGAGAGCGTGAAGCTCAACAGCCAGCCCGCGATGATGGCGGGCATGAGCATGGGCAGCATCACGTAGCGGAACATCTGCAGCTCGCTCGCGCCCAGGTCCTTGGCAACGTCGATGATGTGCCGGTCGAACCCGCTGATCCGGGCATACACGGTAACCACCACGAAGGGCAGGCAGAAGGTCACGTGGGCCAGCAGCAGGGTGAGGGCCCCCACGTTCAGACCCAGGAAGATGAAGAACATGAGCAGCGAGATGCCCATCACGATGTCAGGGCTCATCATGAGGATGTACACGAAGGAGTACATGACCTGCCGGCCCAGGAAGCGGTAGCGGTAGAATGCAAAGGCGCCCAGGGTGCCCAGCACGGTCGCGATGGTGCTCGACGAGAGCGCGATGATCAGCGAGTTGGCGAAGGCCTCCATGAGCGGCCCGTCCGTGAAGAGGACCCGGTACCACTGGAGGGTGAAACCCTGCCAGTTGGTCGAGAACCTGCTCGTGTTGAACGAGTAGACCACCAGGACCACGATGGGGATATAGAGAAAGAAGTACACGAAGACCAGGTACGACCACTGGAAGATCCTCTTCATCTACCTCACCGCCTCCCTCACGGTCTCCACGCGGCCTGACTGCGTAGAGCGCGTGCTCAAGAAGTACCACCCCAGCATCAGGAACATCAGCAGCGTGAGCACCACGCTGGCTGCCGATCCCAGGGGCCAGTTGCCGGTGGTGAGGAACTGGTTCTTGATGAAGTTGCCGATGAGCATCGACCTGGCCCCGCCCAGCAGGTCGGGGATGTAGAAGAGGCCCAGCGCGGGCAGAAAGACCATGGTGCTGCCGGCGATGATCCCGGGCAGGGTGAGCGGCAGCACGATGTGGAAGAACACGTGCCGCGAGGTGGCCCCCAGGTCCTTGGCCGCCTCGACGAGCCTCCGATCGAGCTTCTGCAGCGAGGCGTACAGCGGAAGGATCATGAAGGGCAGCAGGGTGTACACCAGGCCGATGAACACGGCCGTCTCGGTATAGAGGATCGCAAGCGGCTCGTCGATCAGTCCGGCGGCGCGAAGCGCCGAATTCACGATGCCGTTGGCCTTGAAGAGGATGATGAGCGCGTAGGTGCGGATGAGCGACGAGGTCCAGAAGGGTATGATCATGAGCAGCAGCAGCACCCTGCGCACGCCGTCGGGCATGCGTGTGAGGAGATAGGCGAAGGGGTAGGCGACGAGCAGGGAGATGACCGTAGTGCCCAGGGCCAGGATGAACGAATTCCTGCACACCGTGAGGAACACCGGGGAGAGGAGCTCGCGGTAGCTCTCGAGGCTGAAGCTCAAGCGAGCCATTCCTTCCGGGTTGGGCTCGAGAAAGCTGAAAATCACCACGAAGAGGTAGGGCGTCACCACGAAGACCGCGATCCACATCATGGGCAGACCGATCGCAAAGTTCCTGAACCGGCTGCCTCTGTTCATGACTAGAGCACGACTTCCCAGCCGTAGGGCCACTCGACGTGGATCTTCTGGTCCTGTCGGAAGGTAACGTCTTCCTGGTCTTCGTTGAAGAACTGGGTGACGAAGATGCTCTCCCCGTGCTCGATGCTGATGATCAGGTCAACGGTCTTGCCCTTGTAGATCACCTCGTCGATCACGCCGCTTAAGGATGGCGTGGGCGGGGGGCCGTCCTGGTCGAGGGTGACCATGATGTCCTCGGGTCTCAGCAGCACCTTCACCCATTGACCTTGCGTGAAGTTCTTCCGGTTCTGCACCTTGAAGGGCCTGCCGTGGATGTCCACGGTGGCGCTGCCGTTGTAGATCTCGGTGATCCTGCCCTCGAAGACATTGATCTCGCCCACGAACTTTGCCACGAACATGTTCTCGCGCTCCACGTAGATGCAGGTGGGCGTGCCGATCTGCTCGATGCGGCCCTGGTTCATCACCGCAATACGGTCCGACATGCTGATGGCTTCTTCCTGGTCGTGGGTCACGAACACGAAGGTAATGTTGAGCCTGCGGTGCAGGCGCTTGAGCTCGATCTCCATCTCCTGGCGCAGCCGGTAGTCGAGCGCGCTCAGCGGCTCGTCGAGGAGCAGCACCTGAGGCTTGTTCACCAGGGCCCTCGCAATGGCGACCCGCTGCTGCTGGCCGCCCGAGAGCTGGTGGGGCCTGCGGTTCTCCAGTCCCTGGAGCTTGACTATGGAGAGGATCTCCATCACCTGATCTCTGATCTGCGCCGGGGGCACCCGCTTTATCTTCAAGCCGAAGGCCACGTTGTCGAAGATGGTCATGTGCGGGAACAGGGCATAGCTCTGGAACACGGTGTTGACGTTGCGACGGTTGGGTGGGGTGCCGTTGAGAGGAACGCCGTTCATGAGGATCTCGCCCTCGTCGAGTGTCTCGAAGCCGGCGATCAGGCGCAGGACTGTGGTTTTTCCACAGCCGGATGGGCCCAGAAGGGTGAGGAACTCGCCCTGGCGGATATCCAGGGTGAGGTCATCCACGGCGACGACATCGTCAAACCGCTTCGTCACCCCCCGTAAGCAGACTATGGGTGCCTTCTCCATCCATACAATCTCCAAGGTGTATTCAGCGTAGAATCGTGAAATGCTCTGTATATGAAATAGTGGATTTTATCAACTGGGATTTTCGTTCATTCATGGGGACTTCCCAGGGGACGGCCTGCCGCCTGGATCCTTCAGCGGCCTGGTGTCATCCGGCGGGGCAAGTGCGGGTTTGCCGGGGTTTTTTTTGCTTCCGCTGCGCCCGAGGCCCGGTCGATTGCGGCTTGCCATCCGCGAACTTTCGACGTAGATACACACCCAAGGAGAACGGTTTCATGATCGAGAAGATACCCTTTCTTCACCGGAAGCGCATGTACAACATCATCGTCCAGGAAGACATCAGCTTCGATGCCCTGCACCATATCATCGACGTGCTGATCGACCAGGGAGCGTTTTATAGCGAAATGGACGTGAGCGACCTGTACACCGTGATGTATGGAGACATGCGCTACACCGTGGGCGTGGACGGCATCGATATCATGATCGTCAACGCGTGATCATCCCCACATGGTCAACATTCACCTCTGCCAGCCCGATGCATCCAAGTCGTGCGCCGCATGCTGCGGCATATACAACTACGTTCAAAACACGCGGGAATCCCTGGTACAGCGGTTCAGGTACCGGAGCGCCCTTATGGCGAAGGTCAGAGACGGCAGGCTCTCGCTCGACGACTACCGGGACATCGTACGCCGCCGCGAAGACGGCAGGCGGATCTTCAAAACCATCTACAGCTGCGAGTTCGTGGGGTTCATCGGCGGGGCCGAGAAGAGGGTGGGGTGTATGCTCCACCCCATGACCACGGGCGGCTGCGACCTGCGCGAAAACAGTTTCTACGGCCGTGAGATCTGCGACGGCCACTTCTGCCCCAGCTACCAGAAGCTTGATCCCAACGAGGTCCTCTGCGTGCTATCCACGATCGACGACTGGTACCTCTACGGCACCGTGATCACGGACATCGACTTCGTCAAGACCTTCTTTCGCCTGGTGCAGAACGCTCTCGGCGTCGAGATCCCCCCTGAAGCGATCGAGACCTCTCCCGAGCTCAGACGGCTACTTGGCGAATACTTCTCTCTCAAGCTCACCTGGCCCTTCCGCGACACCTCGAGGCCGCGGTTCGGCAAGTACTACTTCGTGGGCGAGGAGTACGCCATCGACCGGATCGACTACGATGCTCTCGGGTTGGAACCGGGCCCGTACGACCCCGTGTTCCTGAGCCTCTCGTCGCGGTTCTCGTCGAAAGATGAGCTTGACCGTGCCACGCGAACAATAGATAATTTGTTCAAAGGGTTCTGCCATGCATACGAGCGACTTCATCGAGAGCATCATTGACCTGGCCCTTGCCGAAGACGGCGACGACATCACCTCCCGGGCCATCTTCAGCCCGGAGGACGAGATTCGCGCCGTGTTCAAAGCAAAGGCGCCCGGGGTGATCGCGGGCGTGGATGTCGCACGCATGGTGTTTGCACGCATCAATACCCTCATCCAGTGCACCTTCCGCGTCAAGGACGGCGACCGGGTGAAGCCCGGCGACATCCTGGGCGCTGTGGAGGGCGTTGCCGCGGACGTGCTCAAGGGCGAGCGGGTGGCGCTCAATTTCCTGCAGCGCATGTCCGGCATCGCCACCCGGACGGCCGAGTACGTGAGCCGTGTCGAGGGAACCCGGGCGCGCATACTCGAGACCCGCAAGACCGCTCCGGGCCAGCGGGTGCTCGACAAGCACGCTGTTCGCATGGGAGGCGGCGTGAACCACCGGATGGGTTTATGGGACATGGCACTCATCAAGGACAACCACATTGACCGTGAGGGATCGATCGCTTCGGCCGTGGCCAAAGTCAGGAGGCACTGCCCCGGGGTGGCCGTGGAGGTCGAGGCCAGGAGTCTTGACGAGGTGCGCAAACTGATCGATCTCAAGGTGGACCGGATCATGCTCGACAACTTCACGCTTGAGGACATGCGCCGGGCCGTTAAGCTGGTTGATGGCCGGGTGCCCCTGGAGGCCTCGGGCGGCATCACGCTGCAAACCGTCCGGGAGGCTGCGCTCACCGGCGTGGACTACATATCCGTGGGCGAGCTCACACACTCGGTAAGGGCGCTCGATATCTCGCTTACCTACGAAGGAAATCCATGACGACTGAACAGGCCCGGAACATCATCCGGGATAAAAAACAGGAGCTGGGCGAACGCCTCGTCATCCTGGGACACCACTACCAGAACGACGAAATAATCGAGTTCGCGGACTACGTGGGAGACTCGCTGGAGCTCGCCAGGAAGGCCTCACAGGCGGGCAGCGCTGATTACATCGTGTTCTGCGGGGTGTACTTCATGGCCGAGAGCGCCGCGATCCTGGCCCCGGACAAGGCGGTCTTCATCCCGAATAGCGAGGCCGGGTGCCCCCTTGCCGACATGGCCGATCCCGTACGGGTGACCCGGGCGTGGGATGAGCTGGTGCGCGCGGGCATTGATGCCCTCCCGGTGACCTACGTGAACTCGAGCGCCCGCATCAAGGCTTTCTGCGGCGAGCGGGGCGGGATCGTGTGCACTTCGGGCAATGCGCGCAGGGTCTTCGAGTG
>JBASVF010000399.1:0-2955 GCA_049275795.1 Desulfomonilia bacterium | reverse complement strand
TCATACGCTATAGCTTCCTGCTCCGCATAAGACGTCGGATAGATGAGCACGGGGAACTTTTCCGTGGAATACACCTTCCTTCCGACTTCCCGTATGGCCCTGCAGAGTGTGTCCCAGGCCAGGCCCTTTCCATCAGTGATGAAGACCTTGATGCTGTTGAGCAGGTCGGAGAGATTGATCCCCACGTCGGATTCGTCGACGAGGAGGTATGCTTTTGCCTGGCCGGCGAAGGTGAGCTTCAGCAGGGAGTACTTTCGCCTGAGACCGGCCCGGGCATACATTTCTTCCACGGTCTCTCCCATTGCCCCGCCCCTGGACAGGCAGAAGGACCTGATCATGAGGCCTCCGGATACCCGGTCGTACCAGCCTGCCAGGTCATCCACGTCGTGAGCCGCGGCATCCTCGAGCTTCCAGCCCTCGGGCAGCCCCGGGCCGCCGTGCCTGTCGCAGGTGAGGTAGGCGAACCGGTCCATGGAGCAGGCTTTCGGGTTGTTCATCTGCCTGCAGAACCCGCCGAAGAAATAATCGGGGAATCGATTCTCGGGCCTGAAATAGAAGATCATGTAGTCCATACCTACGGAAGGCATCCGGTACAGCCCGTCGAAGTAGTTCAGGATGTGCTTGAGGACGAAGAGGCCGGTGCGCCTCTTTTCCATGGGCTTAGCGGCGAGATGATGGATCATCCAGGTCCGGTGATATGCCTTGATGATCGAGGCATGGCCGTAGATGGCGCCGTTTTTCTGGTACGTGAAGTAGCCGAAGATATCGGGGCATTTCTGGTAGAGGGTTTCGTACGACTTCTTGAAAGCCTCCTTGTGCACGTAGAGCGACAGGTACTTTTTCGGATAGATGAAGCCGGTTTCGAAGAAGAACTCCCACAGGGCCTCCATGCTGATTTCGTTCGTGAAGTTTGCGTGGATGTCCTCTGCGTTGCTGACGATGTCGAACAGCTTGCTGTAGGTGGCCATGTCCATGTCGATGATCGCGATCCCGAACCGCCTGAGATCCTTCCTCACCCTTTTGCTGTGGACCACCTGGGCTTCGCACGTAAGCTTGAAGTTGCCGACAAAGAGGATGCCCACATCACGGATGATGAGGCCCGGGATGAGAAGCGACTCGTCGGCGTCCTCGATTACCGAGAATCCCGAGGTGGTGATGTCGGATACCTCGTACGTCACCCTTTTCCTGGTCAGCGGGTGCTCGAACGAGATCTTCGGCGTCGGGATCAACGTCAGTCTGGGGTTGCGCAGCTTCCGGCGTTTGAAGACCCTGCGCTGGTCTTCGTACGGCGCAACGGCTATGGCTTGCCCGTTGTTCTCGACACGGATGAGCCGGCACATTCCGGTGTAGATGAGGGCGTTCTCCCGGTACAGTTCTACCTCGATGCCGTCGTTGTGGTCTAGCCCTGCAAGGACGCCGTCCCTTGAGGAGATGCGGAAACCCTGGCTGCTGAAGTCTTCGAGCGCGCCCCGGATCTCGCGAGATCCCTGCTTCAGACGGACCTCCACCAGCATCGAGTGAAATCTCTTGGATTGCCGTTCGTTGAAGATGAAGCCTCTCTCTCCTAGCATGACGCAGGCATGGGTCCTCGAGCTCTCGACGATACGTGCCGGCATGCAGGTTATGGTTTTCCCGTCATCGATCAGGAGATTCTTGAGGGCGAGCTCCTGCATGATCGGGGGAACCCCGCTCTCGAAACGGCAAATGAGGTCAGGGCCCTGGCATGGCTCGGGGCGGACCCTTACGAGGAATTCCTCTCCGCTGTGCTGGTGGACCATGTGCGCAAAGAGCTGGCCTTCCTCGAAGTGGATGTGGTTGACGGCGTTTATGAATCTCTTCCGGTAGATCTTTCCTGAAGGCTGCTTCAGAAGGTCGTTGTGGTTGAACGATATGGCCGTAAAGGGCAGTCGCCCTGCTCTTCCTGAATACTCCGCCTGGAAACAGGCCTCTGAAGTTACCGTTTTCTTCTCCATTTCCGCCCCCGAACAATTCCTTTCACTGATGTTGAAAGGATGAGAACAACCAAAGCCTCCAAATGAACCTACCAACAAACCACAACAAAGTCCATTGAACCTCCAAATACATTATACATAAAATTGAAGACATGCAGTCAAGAGGTTCATAAAATTTTTTACGTTTTGTTTACGGATGCCAATACCCGGGAAGGCTGATTCTCGTCCGCGGCTGGAGAGAGACTCGCTGCAGACGCACGCCCTTAAGGGAAGCGAACGCTCCCTGCCTTGTTTTTCGCTGAGAAGCTCAGGCCTTTTCCCCGGTGCAGACGATGAGCGGCGTGTAGGTAAAGCGCCTGGGATCGTGGAAAAAGTCGTTGAAATCGCGGAAGAACCCATCGTATCCCCCCGGGTAGTCGGCAAAGAGATCTCCCGCCTTGGCGGATGCCATCTGCACCTTCTTCATCCAGTTGAAGTCGTCGCTGGATTTCAGGTCGCCGTAGATGAGGTGATGTGGCACCATGTTCACCCTGATGTCTCTGAATCCCAGATCATAGAGATGGGTGTAGAGCTTCCTGCCCGCGAACACGTCGAAGTTGTATGCCCGGGTCATACGCTCAACGAGCCTGTGGAGAGTCGCTTCCATCTGTGCGGGCATGGGATAGTGGCTCAGGCAGTTGTAGTCGAGGTCCAGCAGACAGATGCGACCCCCTACCTTGAGCTGCCGCGATGCGTTCCTGATGATGTCGACGGCGCCCTCAAGGTAGTACTCGAGCACGAACCGTATCCAGATGCGATCGAAGCCGCCCAGGGGACTGAGATCGTCCCGGAGGTCCATCTCGTGGAACTCGATGCCGGGCCGTGTCTGGTAGTTTCTCTTTGCAAAGGCGATCCTGTCCGGGGCAAAATCGATCCCGATCGCCTGCCCCCCGGGTTGGACCAACTCGTGGAGCACGGAGGTCGTCTTGCCCGACCCGCATCCTCCGTCGAGCACCCTGTCCCC
>JBASVF010000398.1:0-4622 GCA_049275795.1 Desulfomonilia bacterium | reverse complement strand
GAGTACATCCGCGGCCCCAAGGACGAGACCAAGTCGGCCCTCCTTGGCGTGAAGGCGGTGCTGGGGAGGGGGTTCTCCGCCCGCTACGAGCTCGAGTACGACTTCCTGGAAAAGAGGTACGAGCATTCGCGCCAGGGCATCATCTACACCTCGCAGTGCTGGAGCGTCGATATCTACCGCGAGGTGGAGCCGAGCCAAGGCGAAGAGCCGCGGGAGACCACGATCGGGCTTGCACTCAACCTCCTTGGCTTCGGGCAGGTGCTGAGCACGGAGCGGGAATTCGAGGCAGAGCGATGATCCCTTCCCGCACATGGGCGCTCGAGCTCATAGCATCCGGGAACATGCCGGCGCACATCCTGCGCCACAGCGAGACGGTGAGGCTCGTGGCGCTTCTCGTAGCGCGGCTCCTGATCGAGGCCGGCATCGAGATCGACCTCAAGCTCGTGGATCGTGCTGCGCTGCTCCACGACATCTGCAAGGCCGAGTCCATCCTTGGCGGAGGAGACCACGCGCTCATGGGAAGAAAGCTCATGGAACAGCACGGCTTCCATCGGGTGGGCGAGGTGATCGGCCAGCATGTCAGGCTCGAGTCCCTCGAGATCAACGAGGCGATGGTGGTCAACTACTCGGACAAGCGGGTCATGCACGAGAAGGTGGTGTCCTTGCAGAAGCGGTTCGTGGACCTCATGGACCGCTACGGGACCGACGAGCAGAGGATGCGTCGCATCATGGCCCATTACGCCCAAGCTCGGGAGGTGGAGGGTATCCTGGTTTCGAGATCCGGGATGGACCCCGCCCTGGTGGAGGCCTTAAATCTGATAGCGCAGGATCACGCGCTCTATGGCCGAGATGGTCTCCTGTGAGATCACGGCGCGGTCGAAGAGCAGGACGAGCACGTAGATCTTGAAGGGATAGACCAGCACGAGCCTGTTCAAGTCGATGAAGCTGACCTTCTTGGGTGTGGTGGAGGTGATGCTCGCCATGTTTTCCGCAAGGTCGAGGAAGAGCCCGACCACATAGGAGAGGTCAACCTCGCCCGAAATCTTGCCGCTCTGGTAGAGGACCTCGTTGTCGGAAGTGACGACCGCCACCCCGGAGCACTCCGGCAGGGACGAGAAATTTTTCACTGCGATACGTGTGGGTTCGTCGATGAGCGTGATGTCACTGCTGTCGATCTCGCCCTTCTCCAGGGCAAGGCTCATCTCATCGGCCTTGCGCATGCCCTCGATGAGCAGGTATTCCCAGTTGGACCTGATGGTGACCTTCGGCGCCTTCATCCCGCCTACGAACCGGAAGCTTCCGCTCGACCAGGAAAGGATGCTGAAGAGCGCTTCTTCGCCCTCCACGGCACCGATCTCGGCATGGGTGATCTGCCCGTCCTCGAAGAATATACATCCCTCGCGCTGATCCTTGCGAACGTACAGGGCAGTGGTTACCTGGCTCAGGCAGTTCATCTGGATGAGGTCCGGAAGCTGCAGACCGGTCATGCTCCCGTCAAAGCCTCTGGCCGCGTCCTCCTTGATGGCCTTGAGGATCAGGCTGCGCAGCTGTTCGATCTCGAAGGGCTTCTCGATGTAGAACAGGGAGCCCCGGGCCTTGGCCTTGGCCTTGATCTCGGAAGAGCCGTAGGCGGTCATGATGATGACCTTGGTGGCGGGCCGTTCGTCCTTGATCTTGAGCAGCACGTCGAGGCCGTTGATGCCGGGGAGGCGGATATCGAGCACCACCAGGTCGAAAGGCTTCCCGCGGACGAGCGAGAGCGCTGTCTCGCCGTCACCCGCGGTGGTGACCTCGTAGGCCTCGCGATCCCTGGAGAGAGATTTGGCCAGCGACCAGGTCAGGGTTTCTTCATCGTCGACGATCAGTACCTGCTTGGGCATTCTACCTGCTCCCGAGCTTCTCTAGAGCTATCTTCAAAGAGGTCTTCAGCCGGAAGAAAGAATCTTTGAGCGGCTTCATGGATTTTCCCGATCCGTCCATCTCTGCGTCGAAATCTCCCAGGCTGAGCCGCTCGAAGGCCTTCGAGGCCCGTTTCAGGGGTATGAAACTCACAGAAACGATGACCAGCGGGAACACGACCGCAAGGATGACGCCCGCAATCAGGTACCAGATCAGAATGCGCCTGAGCGAGTCGGTGCTCTTCTTTACCTGCTCGGTCTGTGCTGAAACCAGGCCCTGCTCGAAGGCCCTCGGCTTGAAGCCCACGATGGTCTCGTTCTTGGACAGGGGAGAGATGGCGATCATGTAGCTCCTGGTCTGGAGGGTTGTGCGGCCTGGCTTTTTGAGGGCTTGGATGATGGCAGAGGACTCGTCGAGCAGCTGGGGAATGGCATGGATGCCCTTGCCCACGTGGTCGGGGTTTGATGAAGTCCTGATCACCAGGCTCGAGTTGTCGAGGATCAGGATCTCACCCCACGAGGCAGGCAGGGGTGTTTCGGCGAGCTTTGCGGGATCGAAGGTCTTCATGGCCCAGGAGAGGATCTCGGTGTTTTCCTGATACAGACGGTTTTCCAGCACAGAGAGCTCGAGGCCGCGGATGGCGCCTATCTGGGTGTGGACGAAAAAGGTCGATCCCAGGAGAAAGACCAGGAAACAACACAGAGATACGATGAACGAGACCGCCTTCATGGGATCGCACCCCCCTCCGCATGGATCCAGTCGGTCATGATATCGAGGAACTTCAATGACATGCTTTCATCGGGGATCCTGCTCGACAGGGTTTCTATGAGCGTGGCCTTCTGTTCCAGATCGTCGGCCAGGAGATCGACGCCGATGTCCTGTGCGGTTTCCCTGATCAGGAAGGGCGCTATGGGCCCGATGACCTCGGTGAGACCGTCCTTGAGCGCCTGGATGAAGGGCGTCTCCGGCAGGTCGACCAGATCGTACGGCGATTCCGGCTCCGAGGCAAAGGTCTCGCGAATCAGGCCTGATCTGACGAGGGTGTAGAACACCTTCATGGTATCGGAAACCCCCAGCCCGGTACTTTGCGCGATGTCTGCGATGGTCTTCTTGCCGTCGATCTGGGCAAGGATTTTCCACTGGATCGACTTGAGCACGATCTCTTTTTCCTTGATCTCCGGATCGAAGGCGTACACCATGGTGCTGGAGGGGATCAGCGAAGCGACCCGGTCCATCTGCCTGATCCGGTTGGTTGCCTCGTTTAAGATATCGTCCACCGGCAGGTCGACGGTGATGACGTCCGGCATCTCGTCCATGCTGAAGCGGTACTCCCCGGAGGTCCATACCGCGAGCTCGTAGATGGCCCGCACCCCCTGGAGAGGCCCGCACTGCGCATGGATGATCTCGCCGTCACGGAAATAAATATTGCCCGATTCGGATCCGCTGCTGAAAGAGAGCCTCCCCGATCGTTTTCCCAGCGATATGATCTTGATGATCTCTGGACAGCGGGTGTTTTCGAGTCCGCCGCTGATATCCTGGTTCATCTAAAACTTCTCCTTCGCGAGATTTGCAATGACCAGCTTGCCGGTCATCCTCACCAGGGCCAGGTTGACGCGGGTGCTCGAGAGGACCATGAGCATGGTCACGCCGCTCAAGAATACGGTCAGCACCAGGTCCTCGAAATAGATCTCGATGGTGTTGCCCGGCCTCTTTGGGGACTGCGCAAGGTCATCGTAGAGCTTCTTGAGCTGAGTCTTGGCCCCTGCAAACCGGTGCTTCGATGGGAGCTTCATTTGCAGGGTATTGTCCCGGGCAATTACATAGCCGTGGACGCCGGATATTTTCAAGAGATCTTTTACAGTGCCCTTCATATTTATCGCTCTATCGGCCTATCGAGCGGCATTCTTTACCCCGGGGAAAGGGTCTCGACATTCAATATATCAAGGTGTATGACCGATATTAACATCATGGAGCGAATCACAAGGAGCTCGAGAATGCGCCGCATCGTGAGAATATTCAGAACAGTGGTCAACCTTCTGCTCGGAAGACTCACCTTTATCGAAAAGAAGAGTTTTTGCTCCCTCGACCTGACGGATCTGGTGGTCAAGGACTTTCAGATCCCCCAGGACCGGGATGCCATAGCAGGCGATTTCCGGAGCTTTTCGAACGCGGACAAGTACAACAGGGACGTCTACTACATCTTCCAGGCATTCAAGCAAGACTTTTTCTTGGACCATTCCCAGAGAGACGGACACTTCCGGGTCTGAAGACCATACCGGTACACCCTGCGAGCCTGCCCGTCCCGATACCGGAAAGCGCGGGCGCCCGGTGCCCCGCCTCGAAGCTGGAGCGGGTGTAACAATCGGCGAGCCTTCAATGGTTCATGGTAAATCGAAGGGTATAGGTGTACCGAGGCCGTTCGTCGCCGACACAGGAGGCTAACCGGCCCGATTGGGATTGTCTTCGACGTGGATCTCGCTTATATGGTCTGGTAATTTCAGAGAATGCCCTTTACGAGGCAAGGGAGCGCAATGGACCGCATTCGAGAGATCATTGAGGAGAGCGCAGGGCTGCACGGCCGCCTGGGAGAGCTGATACCCCAGATTCGGGCGGCGGCCCGGGTGATGGCCGACGCCCTTGCCCGCGGCAACAAGATCATGTTTGCGGGCAACGGCGGTTCTGCAGCCGATGCCCAGCACCTTGCCGCCGAGCTCGTGAACCGG
>JBASVF010000397.1:0-25286 GCA_049275795.1 Desulfomonilia bacterium | reverse complement strand
CGTGATCGCGCGAGATGGCCTGCGCACAGTACCTATCAGAGGAGGATCGAGATGAACCAGCGTACGCTCTCCCGGGTCGTCCTCATTGCCCTTGCCTTGGGGTTGTGCCTTGCCGCCCCGGCTGTCCAAGCCCAGGACCGTGATCCGCACGAGCCCTCCCGTGACGTTCAGCGAGAGGTAGAGGAGGCGGCCGAGGCTATCCGCGACTACTCCATCGAGCAGCGGGACGAGGCCTTTCGCCGGGGAAAAGAGGCGCTCGAGGATGCCGATACGCGCATCCGCATCATGAGGGAACGGATCGAAGCACACTGGAACGAGATGGAGCCCGAGATGAGGGCCCAAGCCAGAGAAACCCTCGATGAGCTCAGGAAGCAGCGCGGCGAAGCCGCCAAGCGGCTCGAGGAGCTCCGCACCGTCTCGGCCGGGGCCTGGGAAGAGATGAAGCAGGGGTTCGTGAAGAGCTACGAGGAACTGCGGAGATCGTTCAAGAAGGCTGGAGAACAGTACCGCTAGAGCAGCGTCATTGAGCATCTCTTGGGAGCAGTGCTCGATGACGCCTTTCCTGTCCTACCTTCCGATGGCCTTGCGGATCGCCCTGTCCAGGTCCTGTGTGCTGGCCGGCTTCATGAGCAGGTCCTTGACTCCCATGTCCCGGGCCTCCTGCTCGCTGATGATCTCGCTGAAGCCCGTAGAAAGGATGACCGGGATATCGGGCCTGATGTGAAGGATCTTTGCCGCAAGCTCGGCTCCGGTCATCCTGGGCATGGTCTGATCCGTGATGACCACGTCGAACGAATCCGGGGCGCCGGTGAAAAGCTCCAGGGCGTCCGTACCGTCCTTTACCGCCTCCACCTCGTACCCCAGCCGTTCCAGGGCACGCCGCACGCTCATGAGAACGAGGCTCTCGTCGTCCACCAGGAGAACCCGCTGCCTCGCTTTTCGAGAGTCGCCCTTGCCTGGTGTACCAGGGTCGTCGATCCTCGAGCGAGGAAGGGTTCCTTTGCCAGGCAGGTATAAGGGAAACAGGGAGCCTTTGCTTGGTTTGCTCTCCACAGTAATGGCACCTCCGCGAGATTGTCGACAGTTCCGTGTACGGCCACCGGTCATCCTGTAGCCGGCACCCTCCACGACAGGCTGGCTGTACCGGCCGGCCTTGTTCTCGGGCAGCTGCCGTGCCCGCTCCGCGCCAGGCGGCATACGCCGCTTCTCTCTTAACCTTCACCAGGGAGGTTCGCGCAAGATGCGATGCAGATCTTATTTGATATCATATTCAAATGAGGAATCAACAAGATATTTGTTATTCATTTCCAAATAGTTATCTTTCTGAGGAAAGGCGGGCGCACCACCGGGGAGCGCCGGGGGGAGTTCAGGAAGCCCCCGGATGGAGGGCAGGCCGGCAGTGCATCCGGAGCCGGAATTCGGGGGCCCGCTCCCCGCTTGGAAGCCCTTTCTTCCCTGAGATCTAGGCCGTTGGTGCGGTTTGCGCGGATAATGAACGGCGCGGCGCTACTCTTCCTCGAAGCGCTTCTGGCACTCAGGGCACAGGCCGTGGCTGAACACCGCCTCGGAATGCGCCTCGATGTATTCCTCGATGCGGTTCCAGTAGCCCTTGTCGTCCCGGATCTTCTTGCAGGATGCGCAAATGGGAACCAGGCCCCTCAAGGTCTTGATGTTTTCGAGGGCCAGGCGCAGCTCCTCGATCAGGTCCTGCCGCTCCTCCTCGATCCGCTTGAGCTCGGTGATGTCGTGGACGATGGAATGGTAGCCGATGATTTCCCCCTGGGCGGATTTCCGGACGCTCGAGGTGTACAGGCAGTTCATGATGGAGCCGTCCTTCTTTTTCAAGAGCACCTCGAAATTTCTCACCGCACCCTTGTCCTCGACCTCCTGCTGGAACTTGCTGCGGTCGTCCCTGGCAACGTAGATCTCTCCTACGTGCTTGCCGATCATCTCGGACCGGGAGTAGCCGAAGAGCTCGAGAGCGGCCTCGTTTGCATCGAGGATGATGCCGTCGCGGGAGGAGGTGTAGATGGCGTCTCTCGAATCCTCGAACAGGCTCCGGTACCGCTGCTCGCTCTCGGTGATCATCTCCTCGGCCCGCTTGCGCGAGACGAGCCTGCCCAGCCTTGCTGCGATGATATCCAGGATCCTCTTTTCATCCCTGGTAAAGGGCCCCTCGAATCGTTCCGGGCGCTCCTGGAGGTAGAAGACCTCGACCGATCCCACCGTGTGGCAGCGCGACTGGATCTCGCTCTCCATCCGCCAGGGGGTCTGCTGGAAGTTGTCGGTGAGGTAGACCCCGCCGTCGATGGTGAGCCGGGCAGCCGTGATCTCGGGGTATGAGGTGATGCTGGGCACGAGCCTGAGCACTCCCTGTACGATCTCGGGAAAGGTGCGCCCCTTGAGGTCAATGGCCTCGGAGATCTCATAGAGGCAGTTGAGCTCCCGGACCCGATCCGAGAGGTTTCGAACCGTGGCCTTCAAATCCTCGTAGTCTTGCACGGTGCGGGTCATGTCGCGGATGATCACCATATAGCCGATCACCGCGCCGGCGGAACTCTCCATCGGGTGCACCAGAATCCGGCATTCCCTGAAGGTCTGATCGGCCCCCCTAAGCCGCGCTTCCTTGAGCTCGGCTTCTTTTTTCCGCACCTGCCTCAAGAGGCGCCCGATGTCCTCGGGGTTGGAAAAGAACTCCTTGAACGCCCTGCCTCTGATTTCCGGCTTCGCACAGCCCACGAGCCGGCGGAACGCCCGGTTCGCCTCCCCGATGATTCCCTGGTCGTCACAATACACCAGTGCATCCAGGGAATGTTCGAAGAACTTCCTGTACATTTCCTCTGCAAACCCGGAAGTGCCGGAGACCTTGCCGGGCGTTCGGATCTGCCTGTCCGTCTTCATGGTGATGCCGCCATGACGAGGTATTCAGCCGACGATCGCACGAGTGAAATTATACACTAAAGCGTGCACTCCTGTATATTTGAAAAAGCTGACGGAACCTTCGAATATTTTCAACATGCGGTATGGGATACGGACGCCCGCCCAGCCGGCGCTATGCCTCAAAACCCTGGCCTTGCCACGCTTTGTCCTGAATCCGCCCATGGTGGCACGCACCGTGCATAGGCACTGGGGTATGTATTTTCATGCAGCGTGAGGGTGTGATCCTCTTGTTGCGCATTGGTGTTCATGGCTTAACGGCAAACAGCAGACCGGGAACGAAGGAGGGTGCGCAGATGAAGGTCACGAGTCTCACCGAGCTGATCCGGAAAAACGAATACTTCCTGACCAGGGACCTGGTGATGGAGATCAGGAGAAACCCGGACTTCGAGCACTATTCGGCCATCAAGGAAGAGTATCTGTACGACCGTGTCCACCATGTCCTGTACCATGTGTACAAGCGGCTGCCCAACTGGCTGAGCAAGGGGGTTTGCAAGAGCACGATCGACAGCATCTACTCGGAGATCGGGCGTCAGCGGCACAAGGAGGGCATCCCGGTCGAAGAGGTGGTGCGGGTGCTCTTTTTCATCAAGAGGAGGATCTGCCGGTACATTGCCGAGAACGCCCCGGCGAAGTTCAGCGATCTAGACCCGCCTTCCGAGTTCTTCACCCGCATGAGCGTAATTTTCGAACGCATGGCCGGAGCGGTTTTTACGGGATACCCGGGGCGGAATTCTCCCAGCGATGGGACCGGAGACGAGTGCCGCGCCTGAGCCGGCACATCGGGTATGGTCACCCTTAGCCTGCGGGGGCAGGCCGCCTTTCCGCTCCAGGCTACTCATCCCCCCAGGCGGCGGGCTGGGGGCCCGGCA
The DNA here is from genome assembly GCA_049275795.1 of Desulfomonilia bacterium. GTDB lineage: Bacteria > Desulfobacterota > Desulfomonilia > UBA1062 > UBA1062 > Phosphitivorax. The sequence goes on along the minus strand of JBASVF010000397.1, from coordinate 21,477 downwards.
CGATCCCTGCGATGTCGGGATCTTCCGACCCTGCCGGGATCATCCGCCCTGCCTTGAGCTCCTTGCGCTCGGCCTTCCGGGCTTCCTTGGCCTGTCTCTTTCTGCGCTTGGCCTCTTCGCGCTCTCTTTTCTTGAATGTAACCGCTGATTTTGTGGCCATATGCACCTCCCGGTACCTGATCCCAACTGCATGTGTGAAAAAGCTCCGTATTGAACGTGGAGGAATCCCTGCCCTCCTGCTGAGCCCCGGCCGAGAGCTGCTGGCCGACAAGAACAGCTGAAGGAACGGCTGCCTTTGGCCCCGCCTCCGTCCTGCCGGAGCAGGGGCTGGTCATGCGGGGGGGGCAGGTATGCCCGCCCCCCCCTTTGTTTACTGCTTGGTTACATTCGAAGCCTGCGGCCCCTTCTGTCCCTGGACCACCTCGAAGGTCACCCGATCCCCCTCGTCGAGGGCGCGGAACCCCTGCTGGTTGATGGCCGTGTGATGGACGAAGATCTCCTCACCGGTTTCGGACTTGATGAAGCCGTAACCCTTTTCTCTGTTAAACCACTTGACTGTTCCTGTAGCCATTGATCGGTGCTCCTTTGTTCGAGTCGAGCACATTCAGGCTCGACCCTGGTGTTGTATTTCTGAAAGGCAGGTCATCTTCTTCGAATTTCAACCTGGTGAGAAGCGGCCACGCTTCGAATGCGCTCAAGCACGATTCAGGGGAGGATGATCCTTGTTTCAGATGTATTGGGCAACTAGCCGTATTTTTCCGCCGTGTCAAGATCAATGTGTTGGGCCTTGGGTTTCGAACCGGCGGGCTTTGCCAGGGGTCTTCTGATCAGCGCAGAGATATCGCTCGATTATCTGCAATATGCTTTACATGATGTGAAAATCGGCTTGTTTCTTCGACTGGGACGGCTCCCGGCCTGGTTTTGCCGGAGCTGTCCGGTGCAGGGTGCTTAAAAAAGCGGACCCGGCCAGGCTGCTTCGGAGCTGTCCGGTCTAGGCCGGCTCTTCGACGGTGAAGCCTATCTTGAGCGTCACCTGGTAGTACGAAACCTTGTCGTCCTCGATGTACCCCCGGACCTCGGCCAGCTCGAACCAGCGCATGTTCCTGACTGTCTTGGAGGTGCGCTCCAGGGCGTTACTGATGGCGTCCTCGATACTCTTTTTCGAGGAGCCCACGACTTCCAGCTTCTTGTAGACCTGATCCATATATCCGCCTCCGCTTTCTTTCACGCCATGCGTAAAAAAGCGCCCGCAGCGCTTTACCGGTACATTGCAGGCCCCTGGGCCGAAAGTCTTCCACGCCGCGGCAAGGGTCGGGAACTCCCGGGCCTCTTAAGGAGAAAGGCCGTGCTGGGTGCCATGCAGAACGGGCACTCCCGGGGAGGAGTCTCCCCCCGGTGTGGCTCGCCGCACAGGGGACACGTCCATGCAGCCGTCTCCCTGTCCGGCTCGTATCCTTCGTTTTCGTACATCCATTTTCGAACAGTCACCGTGCCGCCTTCCTTTTTCAAGCCGCCTGGTATGCTCCGGACATGATGGGCCTCGATACGGCAAGGATCCGCTTTTTTACGTTCGTCGGGGATCTATAACCCCCGCACCCTTAACCGGGAGTATCTCCCTTCAAGCCCGGTGCGGCGGAAATTCGCGCATGCCGACCTTAAAAAAGGCACCGGCACGCTCATCAAGAAGAGGTTCTACAGGTAATTAATACCGCCACTGCAGGGCGAATCAAGGCGGGATGCATTCGAGCGGGGGGGAGGGGGCATGGAACCATGCCCCCTCTCTCAGAGGTTACTCTACCCAGTGCACCTTGGGGAACTCCCGGTCCACGGGTTTGTCTATCTTGACAGCCGGGTAGCCCAGGGTAATGACGGTGGCCACCGTGTCGTAGGGCCACTCTATCCCGAGCTTTTTCAGGAATTTCTTCCTTGTGGAGGGATCCATGTTGAGCGCGTTGGAAACGAACCCAACATAGCAGGTCCCCAGTCCCAGCGAATGGGCCGCAAGGACCATGTTCTGGGCGCAGATGCCCATGCCCAGACCCGGCTCGGAGATGTGCAACCGGTGAGTCAGGAGGAATATGGCCGCCGGAGCGTTGAAGAAGGCGTCCAGCCTCCCCTGGCCGAATTTGGGGGTGATGAGCGCCTGGATGGCCACCATGGGTCGCTGGTCGATCGAATTGGGCTTGATGAAGGCGAGCGACTTCTTCAGTGTGGAGCGCAGCGGTCCCTTGCCCTGGTAGAGCTTTGTGAAGATTCCCAGGAACTTGATGGTGGATTCCGAGAGTTCGTTCAAGAGCTGACGGTCGGTGACCACCACGAACTTCCATCCCTGGCAGTTGCCCGCGGACGGGGCGAAGCGGCCCGCCTCGAGCACCCGCTGGATGATCTCCCTGGGAACCGGATCCGGCTTGTAGACCCGGGTGGACCGGCGGGTGTAGATGGTCTGCTCCACGCCGGTGAGCTCGGAGCGTATGCTCTCGAAGGGAACGGGCTTGTCTTTCATGAGCGGATTGGGCATGCCAGCCCCGGGCTCCTGGGGATAATCGAAGCTGTAGGCCCACCTGCCTTCTGTAACCTGGTAGAAGGAAGGGAAGGCCAGCGCATCCTGAGGGCAGACGGCCTCGCAGTTGTGGCAGGCGATGCAGATCTTGCCGAAGTACTGCATTCCCGTGAACTCGGGCTTCTCCAGGCCGCAACCCAGACACCTGCCGAGCTCCTCTTTCACCGCCTCGGCCGCGAGACCCGTATTCACCTCTGCGGCCGGATCGGCGAGCCTCTTCTTGACATCGAGGAAGCCGGCATGGTTCCTGGCAACCTTGGGCCTGCCGTTTATGGGCACATCCTTGAAGGAGATCTCCTTCTTCTCCGGCATCGCAAGCTTCTTGCCCGAGAGGAAAGCATCAATGGCCAAGGCTGCTTTCCTGCCGTCCCCGATGGCCCGGGACACGGTGCCGGGACCGGATGCAGCGTCACCGCCGGCAAATACTCCCTTGAGGCCGGTTGCCCCGCTTGCGTCGATGCCGATCCACCCCGACTCCGACCTGATCCCGTCCATCCCGCCGGCGTCGAGCTCCTGGCCGATAGCCACGATGAGGCTGTCCATGCTTACGGAGAACTCGCTGCCGGCTACCGGGACCGGCCGGGGCCTACCCGATTCGTCCGCATCCGACAGTTTCATCTTCGTGCACACCACGGACGATGCCCGGTTGGAGCCGTCGAGAACGAACTTCACGGGCGCGCAGAGGTACTCGATCTTCACCCCCTCGCGCAGGGCCTCCTCAGTTTCTGCCGCATAGGCGGGCATCTCGCTTGCGGTGCGCCGATAGAGTATCGTCACATCGCAGCCGAGCCGGCGAGCTGCACGCGCCGCATCCACCGCGGTGTTCCCGCCGCCCACCACCACGACCTTATTGCCCAGGGCCGGGGTCTTTCCCTCCGAGAGCTCCCTGAGGAAGTCGAGCCCGGAATTGACATTCGAAGCCTGCTCACCCTCGATCTTGAGCGGGGTAGACTTCCGGGCGCCAACAGCCACGTAGACGGCATTGAAATCCCGTGCGAGCTCCTCTATGGACAAATCGCCGCCGATCGCGGTTCCGTACCTGACCTCTGCGGCCAGTTCCGTTATGCGCTTCATCTCGGCCTCGATCACCTGCCGGGGCAGCCGGTACCGTGGAATCGCGCAGGTAAGCATGCCCCCTGGCTTGTCCGCGGCTTCGAATATGCTTACCCGGTAGCCCATCATGGCAAGGTGATACGCACAGGACATGCCCGAAGGGCCGGCCCCGACCACCGCGACCTTCTCTTTCTTCCTGTTCTTGGGCACCTCGAACTTGAGCCCCTTCTCCAGGGCATAGTCGCCCACGGACCGTTCGACGCAGTTGATGTTCACCGCCTCGTCCAGGAAGCTCCGGTTGCAGGATGATTCACACGGGTGGGGGCATACCCGCCCGGTGATCGCGGGAAAGGGGTTGTCCCGGGTGAGCAGCCTCCACGCGTCTTCCATCGATCCCCCATCCTTGAGGACTTCCAGGTAACTCCGGATGTCCACGCTGGCAGGGCAGGCGAAACGGCAGGAAGGATCCTGCCGTGCAGAGGGCTCGGCCCGTTTCACCAGCTCGATGGTCTGGCAGGGGCACTGCATGATGCACACTCCGCACCCGATGCACCTGTCCTCGTCGACCCTGATGGAAAACGGCCGCGTCCGGACGGGCGGATCGCTCAGGTACCTGTATTTGCTTGTTTTCATTGCCTCGGTCATTTTTACCTCCCCATCTTCCATGGTTATTCAGCCGGCTCTCCGCATAAAAGCCGGGATAAAATCGCTCAGCCTGTGGCACAGCAGCCGGAGGAGCCAGGCAAGCAGGGGTCTCGGCAAGTACCGCACTACGTGGAGGTGCATCACCTTGTTGTAGATGCCGGGAACGTACCGGATCTTGCCCTTTTCAAAGGCGCTGATCCCCGGGCCGGCCACCTCGTCCACTTCGAGGAACGAGGTAAGCATCGGGATGAAATCGCGAGGCACCCCGGCATCATTGATGAGAGCGGTCCGGGTGAAGGGCGGGTTGAGAGTACTGACCGTCACGGAGGACCGCCGGGGCACCTCGCTAGCGATTGCCTCGCTCAGGCTCTGGGTGAAGGCCTTGGTGGCCGCGTATGCTGCCAGGAGAGGCACGGGCTGGAAGGCGGAAATCGAAGACACGTTGAGGATAGCCCCCTGGTCCCGCTCGATCATGGAGGGCAGGCACAATCTGGCCAGCTTCGCATAGGCCAGGCAGTTGAGCAGGACCATCCTCTCCAGCCTGACGAGAGGCATATCGGCAAACGTACCGTACCAGCAGATCCCGGCATTGTTCACCAGGATATCGATATCACCGGCACGGGCTGTAACGTCTTGGTAAAGCCGCTCTGGGCCGTCATCTTCCGTCAGGTCGACGGTGAAGACCCAGGTCTTGACGCTGTAGCGGTTCGACAGTTCCTCAGCCCTTTCCCGGAGGGCATTCTCCTGCTCGGGCAGGTCGGCAAGGGCGAGGTTCGCCTCTTTCCGGGCCAGGCATTCCGACAGGCCGCTGCCGATGCCCATGGCAGAGCCGGTAACCAGCGCTGTTTTCCCTCTGAAATCAACTCTCACGGCCTTTCCTCCCCTGCGCCGGTGCGGACCCGGTCCCGGCGAACACACCGGGCGAAATCCTCGAACGCCTCTTTCGTCGTATACTTGAAGGTATAGACCAGTTCTCTCTTGATCTTATCATTGGAAGCAACCCAGCGGTACTGCATAAGGTTCAGGCACGGGCTCGGAAATTCGGTCACCCATGATACCCGCAAGAACCAGAACAGCGCATTGCCCCACGAGAGGAGCCGGTTCGGCACCCTGACCGGCCGGTTCCCCAGCGAGTGTATCATCTCCTCGAAGGTCATGGTGCCGTCGGCAACCAGGTTGAACACCCCTTCTTTCCCCTTCTCGATCAAAAGCCAGATGATCTCGGCCAGGTCGTCCTCGTGGATGAACTGCATGGGGCTGGTGTGGGTGCCGATCGGGACGAATCTTTTCCTGAGATGTCTTGCCAGCGAGTTGTCGAACCCCGGCCCGACCACGAAGCACGGCCTGATCACGGTCAGACGGATATCCGGGTTGTGAGCCTGGAAGTCTTCCAGGAACCCCTCGATCTCCCGCTTGTTCTTGGCATAGGTGAAATCCTCGTTCCCCCGAAGCGCGCTTTCCTCGGTAAGCATCTCGGGATTGTCCGGATGGAAGCCGTAGGCCGTGGTGGAGGAGCAGTCCAGGATGTGCTTGACACCGGCCCGGGCACAGGAGTTGAGGACGTTCTTGGTGCCGTTTATGTTGATGTCTTCCATGAGCGCGATGTCGTGGATGGGGTCGAGGATATAGGCCGCATGGATCGCGCAATCGATCCCGCGGCCGGAGAGGATGCCCCCCAGCTCGCCCCGGACGTCACACCGGATAAACTCGAGCTTGCGGGAGGAAATCCCGGGGGGCCTGACATCCACGCCGATGATGCGCTCCACCTCGTCCCTGCCTTCGAACGTCGAGACGAGCTTGCGGCCGAAGTATCCCGAAACACCGGTAATGAAAATGGTTTTCATACGCTCCTCTTTGGGGAAGCGACCACGTTACCGGGATCACCAGATCTGCCGGCCGGACCTTGCCCGTTGCCCGCCGGGGGCCCGGCTGCACATCGACGCACCCTAGCCTTACACCTTTTCCAGGATGTGAATGGTCATGGAAGCCTCTTCCACCCCGAGGTTCCCGCCACCGTTTTCCGTCAGGGCGATCCTGGCCCCCTCGACCTGCCGCTTCCCGGCCTCGCCCCTGAGCTGGCAGACCACCTCATGGATCTGGGCGAGACCGGATGCCCCGATGGGATGCCCGCGGCACTCCAGGCCCCCGCTCGTATTGACCGGCTTGCTGCCTCCCAGCTTGGTGGCTCCTGATTCAGCATAGGGACCGCCCTCTCCCAGGGGGCAGAACCCCATGGCCTCGTACTGGTGCAGCTCGCCGTAGGCGGTCGCATCGTGCAACTCGGCCAGATCGATGTCCACCGGCCCGAGACCTGCGATCTCGTAGGCCTTCTTCGAGAGGCGCTCGCCGATATCCACGCCGTCGAGGTCCCTGTCCGTGCCCGACCCGAGCACCGAGGCCAGTATCCTGACCGGGCGGGCCCCGGAGAGCTTCCGGAGATACCGCTCCGAACAGATAATGGCCGCGGCCGCACCATCACCCACCGGGGCGCACATGGGCCTGGTAAGCGGATAGGTAACGGGCTTTGCGGACAGGACCTCTTCGACACTCATATCCTCCTGGTACTGGGCCTTGGGGTTGAGGGACCCGTGCCAGTGATTCTTGGCACAGATTACGGCCAGCTGGCGCTGGGTGGTGCCGAATGTCTTCATGTGCCACCTGGCTCCCATGGCATAGGCATCCATGAAGATGCTCCGCCCTTCACCCGGGGGCGTCTCGCCATCGGGCATCTTGAAGTCGAGCTTTTTGTTGAGCTCCATGAACATGTTGATGTGCGACTCGAGGTTCTCCACGTCCATGCAGGTCGCATAAGCACCCAGGGAGAGGGCCTTGTTCTCGTGGGTGATCTTCTCCGAGCCCAGGGCCAGCACCACGTCGTACATGCCCGCACGGACGGCCGTATACCCCAGGTGCAGGGCCGTGGACGCGCCGGCGCACGCGTTCTCGCAATTGACGATCGGGATCCCTCTGAGGCCGGTGTCCCAGAGCATCACCTCTCCGCGGATGGAGTGCTGGTTGGAGAACATGCCCCAGAACGTATTCGCTACGTAGGCGGCTTGGATGTCGTCCTTCGTGAGGCCGGCATCGTCGAGCACGAGCTTGAGCGCCTCAGCCGCCATGCCCCTGACCGTACCCTGAGGATACTTGTTGAACCTGATCATTCCCACACCGATGATGTATACATCACTCATGTCTATTCCCTCTCCCTTTTCCTGATGTCTCTCAGTACGGGTTCTCCCCGAACACGAGGTTATGCCCTACGGCCAGCGTCAGGCTCTCGTTCGAGCCGTCTTCGATCCGGGTGGAGGTGATGTCACGGAAGAGCTTCTCGATGAGGTACTCCTTGGACAGGCCGTTGCCGCCGAAGATCTGCACCGCCTGCTGGGCCACGTCGAAGGCCATGTTCGAGCAGAACACCTTCGAGGTCATGGAGTAGCCGGTCAAGGGCGGGAAGCTGTAGAGGTTGTAGTTCATGACCGCCCGGGAGAGCTGCCTTCCGGCCTCGATCTTCATGAACATGTCTGCGAGCTTTCTCTGGACGTCCTGGTGCTCGCACAGGGCCTTGCCGCCCTGGATGCGCTCCTTGGAGTAGCGCAGCGCCTCTTCGAACGCAGCCCGCGCACCGCCCAGGCACATGATGGCCATGTGGGCGTTGGCAGCGCCCAGGACCAGGTCCGTCATATTCTCGTACGCCTCTCCCTCGCAAACCACCCGGTCCTTTGTCACCCGGCAGTCGTCGAAGTAGATCTCACCCTGGGGCAGGTCTCTCTGGCCGATCTTGTCGAGCGGCTTGCCCCGGGATACCCCCTCGGCAGTGAGATCCGCGATCGCAATACCTCCTCCGGCAAGACCCTTGGACTTGTCGGTGCCAAAGAAGAGCAGGGCCATCGAGGCCGTGGTGCCGTTGGAGACCCAGGCCGCCTTCTGGCCGTTGAGGATCCAGTCGTCGCCATCTCTCCTGCCTACCAGCTGGTGGCTTATCTTCGGGTTGTGGAAGTGGGCCTGGTAGGGGGTGAGGATGTCCGAGCCGTGCTCGGGCTCGGTGATGGCCCAGCAGCCGAGCATGCTGCAATCCTTGTCATTGACGTAGGGCTTAAGGACCAGATCTTCGAGCTCCGGGTATTCGGACAGGATCATGGTGATAAAGAAGGTGGGAAATACATCGACGCCGCATGCAACGGCAAAGCCGATGCTCCCCCAGGCCATTTCCTCAAAGAAGATGTGCAGGCCCAGCGGGTCGAGACCGATGCCCCCGTACTCCTCGGGGATGAAGATGGTGTGATACCCGAGCTCGTGCATCTGCTGCATGCACTGCCAGTAGAGCGACCCCTTGCGCGAGACCTCCTCGGAAGTCATCTTGTCGAGCTCCACGGAAGCCGGACGAATCACCTCTGTTGCAAACTTGCGCACCGATTTCTTGAGGTCCTCGTGATCATCGGTGTACGCGATCGGATCAGCCTGCTGCAGATCCAGGTAGTCGTATGCCACTGCTACTCTCCTTTCAATTGGAATGAATATGCGAGTTCGTCATAGCACGCGCATGGGCGGGCTCCAACCAAACTCCTCAGGCGGGACCGGCCGCCTTCTTTCCTCCCCGCGGTTTGTACCGGTAGACATTGGGCGCATCCTTCCTGAACTCGTCCCTGAGGATCCGGTCCAGGTTCTTTTCAGAGGCGCTCTTGGGGATCTCATCCACCACCTGGAGGAAGGAGGGGATGGAGTTGTTATCCAGGTGGCTGGCAAGCGCGTCGAATACGGCCTCGGGATCTATGCTCCGGCCCGGCGCCGGCACCACGGCCGCCACGATGTCGCTCTCGCCCGGGGCCCCGGACTCGGCCGGGATGCCGTAGACGCAGACATCCGATATCTCGTCCAGGTCGGCCAGCACCTTTTCCACGTACTCGGGCTGGATGAAATCACCCTGCCGCCTCAAACCGCCTCCCTTGCGGAAGTCGAAGTAGAACCAGCCGTTCTCGTCCCGGTGGCACATATCACCCGAGCGCAGCATTCCGCCCCGGGTTTTCTCCTCCGAGGCCTTCTTCTTGCCCACGTACTCGACCTCGGCCTTGCCCTCCTTGGGAATGAATACCAGTTCGCCGATCTCGCCCGGTGCGCACTCGGTATCGTCTTCGCGCACCACCTTCATGTCCATGACCCCTTCCAAGGTCTTGCCGAAGGATCCCACCGGCCCCACGCCGGGAGGATTGTGGGCAAACCCGCCCTCCACCGCTGCGTACCACTCGTGGATCTTCACGTCGAAGCGCTTCTCGAAGGCCTCCCAGATCGCCTTGGGCGTGCCCGCGCTGATCACCTTTCTGACCGGGTTGTCCGCGTCATCGGGCTTCCTGGGCTCACTGTAGATGCCCATCATCATGCCGCCCAGCAGGGAAAAGGTGGTGCATCCGTGCTTCCGGCAGATATCCCAGAGCCTGGCCTTGGTGAACTTGCGGCTGATCACGCTGGGCACGCCCAGCATCAGTGAGGGCGTCAGCGTGACGGCCTGTGCGTTGCCGTGGGTGAGCGAGAGCCCGGTGTAGAGCTTGTCGTTCTCGGTGTATCCCCAGACGAACTGGGCCAGGAGCTTGAACATGGGCATCCGGTTGGCCTTGATCACGACTCCCTTGGGATCACCCGTGGTTCCGGAGGTATAGATGATCTCGAGAGGAGACTTGAGATCATCGTTTCGACCGTCGACAGGCGGGACCTCAGGGCCTGAGAGAACCTCGCCGAAATCGGGGTACGGGCTCGGCTCCGTGGCTTCGAAACCGGGCTTGTACACTACACCCAGCACCTTCACGTCCTTGAGCTCTTTAAGCGAGTTCTCCACCTCCGACCTGAACTCGTTCGTGAAGATGACCCCCTTCGATGACGAGTCGCGAATCTGGTAGCTCAGCTTGCTTCCCTTGGATCGGGGATCGATGGGCACTGCCACGGCTCCCAGCATAGATGCCGCTCCAAGGCAGTAGAGAAACTCCGGATGATTCCTCATGACCAGGCTGAAGCGGTCTCCCTTGCGGATACCCGCACCTCTGAGCCATCGTGCCACCTTGCAGGTGTTTGCCATGAGATCGTGATACGTCAGCGGCTCGTCCGGAAACTCCCCGTTTTCAAAGGTGACGATGGTGAAATCCGGAATCTTCTCACACTTCGCCATGAGCTCATCAAAGAACAGCCCCTCAACGATCCTGTCGGCCATAGCTTGTACCTCCCGTGAAGTTTGTCAGGCGTCCTGACGGGCTAATGCTTCCGTATGCTAGAGCCCGTGCTTTGCCATGTATTGCGGGTAGAAATCATAGGCGGGCTTCACCACCGGAAGGAGCTTCATGACCTTGGCGATGTTGCCCTTGGAGACGATCTTTCTCTTTGCCAGCGCCACCGGAAGGCTGATGTCCTTTTTCCAGTAGGCATGGCAGGTATCGGCCGAGAGTTTCATGGTCACATCGGCCTTCTTGTCCTTTTCGCCGAACTCGACCCCGTCCGGGCCGACCCAGATGACCGCCTGCGGATCCGATATCTCGAACTTGATGAGGAGATCCGCCTTCTTCAGGGCCGAGCTGAATTCATCCTGCTCGGCAAGGAACTTCCAGAATCCTCCCAGCGTCTCGTACAGATGGTCTGTGCTCTTGAATACTGCCATGAACTCCTCCTTTTCTCGAATTCAATACATTCTTGGGTTGCCATGAAAACCAAGGTGCACCAATGCTTACCGCGCTCAAAGGTACAGCAATGGACGTGCCACCGGCTGGCAGTGATCGATTTGCCCTATGATATCAGCCCATTGGGTAGGCTTTTATCGCAAAGCCCCGGGCGATGACCGGGCTTAAGGCCTCGATATTTGCAGAAATGCAAACGATGACAGGGCCGGGATCAGGCCGGTGCAGGGAAAAGGGGATTTCGCGTCTGGGCCAGCGATTTGCAGTAATGCGCAACTATTAATAATACTTGTTCTTTTTTCGATACAAGGTCGAGAGATCGAGCCCTGATACCGCCGACGCCTCTTTCATGTCGTACCCCGTGTGCTCCAGCAGGCGGGCGAGGTAATCCCTCTCGAATCGGCTCCTGGCGCTCTCGTAGTCGAGCGGTATGTCAGAGGATCCGCCGGCGGCCTGCGAGGCGCTGCGGTACTCCTCCGGGATGTCCCCGGCGCGGATGACGCGGCCCCTCGACATGACCACGAGCCGCTCCACGAGGTTACGCATCTCGCGGACATTCCCCTCCCAGGGCAGCTCCGAGAGGCAGGACAGAGCCTGTGGGCTGAACACCCGGGGCGACAGGGCGTTCTTCTCGCAGGTTTCCTTCAGGAAGTGATCCAGCAGAAGCGGGATGTCCTCCCTGCGGTCTCTCAAGGGTGGCAGGCAAATCCTGATGACGTTGATCCGGTAGAAGAGGTCCTTTCGAAACCTCCCGGCACGCACCTCATCGGCAATGTCCCGGTTCGAGCTGGACACGAGGCGGAAATCGACCTTGATGGGCCTGATACCGCCCACCCGCATGATTTCGCCCTCCTGGAACACACGCAGGAGTTTCACCTGGAACGCCGGTGTGGTCTCGGTGATCTCGTCCAGGAAGATCGTGCCCCCGTCGGCTGCCTCGAAATATCCCTGCGTGGTCTTGTCCGCGCCCGTGAACGCACCCTTCTCGTAGCCGAAGAGGGTCGGCTCCAGCAGCGTCTCACTCAGGGCGCCGCAGTTCACGGCGAAAAAGGGTGCCTCCCGCCGGCTGCTGTTGCGGTGGATGTAGCGCGCGATGATCTCCTTGCCCGTGCCCGACTCCCCTTCCACGAGCACCGGGCTGTCCAGCATGGAGGCCCTGGTGGCCAGCTCGACCACGTCCCTCATGGTCTTGCTCGCATAGACCATGGTTATCCCGTCCGATCCCTCGCTCACCTGGCGCTGGAGCCGGTAGTTTTCCTTGATGAGCCACTTGCGGCTCAGGGCGTTGCCGATGTCGAGCCTGATCTTGTCGATGCTGCCGAAGGGCTTGGTGAAGAAATCGTTGGCCCCGAGCTTCATGGCGTCGATCACCGAATCCATGTCCCCATAGGCGGAGACCATGATGACCATGGTCTCGGTATCAGACGACCGGATCCGCTCGAGCACCTCCATGCCGTCGAGACCGGGCATGCGGATGTCCATGATGATGAGATCGAAGTACTGCCTGGTCCAGGCCTCGATGGCCTCGTTCCCGTCCTTTGCAAAGGTCAGGGAGTAGCCCTCGTCCTCGAGGATGTTCCGGAAGAACGACCGGGTGTATTCCTCGTCGTCAGCGATCAATATCTTCGGCTGCCGGGTCTCCATGGCACCTCGTTCCTTTCAGCTCATGATGGCGGGAAGCCGGACCGTGAATGTGGTCCCCTTCCCCACTTCGCTCTCTACCTCTATCCTGCCCTTGTGGTCCTGAATGATCCAGTACACGAGACTCAATCCGATGCCCGTGCCCTTCCCGTCGCTCCTGGAGGTAAAGAACGGCTCGAATATCCGGGGGATGTCCTCTTTGGGGATCCCGCATCCGGTGTCCGAGACCGTGACCTCCACCTGCCTTCCCATTCCGTAGACCCCTGCGCACGAGACGTGGATCTCTCCATTCCCGTCCATTGCCTGGGCGCTGTTGAAGAGGAGGTTCATGAAGGCTTGCTGGAGGAGCACCGGGTCTCCGCGTATCAGCGGGGCGGTGTGAAAGCTGCGCATGATCCGGATCTTCTGGAAGATCGCGTGCGTGCTGACGAGCTCGATGCTGGCGTCGAGCACATCCTGGATGCTCACCTCCACGAGCCGGTTCTTCTGCGGCTTGCGTGAGAAGGCCAGCAGCCGAGAGATGGTCTGCTGGCAGACACCGCCTGCGTCCCGGATCATCTTGAGCAGCTCGTAGTTGCGGTCCTTGGGGTCGATCCGGCGCATGAGCACGTCCGTGATGTTCATCACGCCCACCAGCGGGTTGTTCATCTGATGCGCCAGGGCGCTCACCAGCTCCCCGATGAAGGTCATCTTCTGCGATTGGATGAGGTTCATCCTGAGCTTCTCGCGCTCTTCGACATCCACCCCCAGGAGCATAGCTGCGGAATCATCCCCGGTTTCAGGGTCCTTTATCTTTGCCGTGTAGAGCTCGATCTGAAAGGTCGTCTTGTCGAAACGGTAGATGTTCGTGGTGCCGAACCACGGGGTGGGGGAAGCGATCGCCTCACGTATCTTGGGCAGCTCCTCCGGAGGGAAGAACCGGTCGACCGGGGTGTTGAAGACCTGGGAGGGTGAAAACCCCAGGAGCACCTCTGCCGTCCTGTTGAAGCTGACCACCCTGCGCCTGCCGTCCACGGAGATTACGATGTTGGGCGAGGCGTCCAGTACCTGAGCCATGAAGGTCTTCGATTGTCTGAGCTTCTGGCCGGCCTTTTCCGCCTTGCGCTTCTCCCGGTAGAGCTCGTCCTCGATCTCCACGAACAGGACGACCCAGTCGAGCTCCTCGAGCCGGTGCCCCAGGAACTTGATGATCATGTCCCTACGGTAGAACTGGGGGTAGTAATGATCGACGAGGAGAGACCGCTTTTTCTCCCTGCCCTGGTTGAGCGCCTGGTACATCTCTTCCACGGCCGGATTCTCGAATGCGCGGCGATACACCTCTCTCAGCGGGCGGTTCAGGATCTCTTCGCGCTTCTTCCGGGAGTTTTCCTCCTGCTTGCGGTTCATGTACACGATCCTGCCGAGCTTGTCGATGAGCATGATCCCGACCGGGGCCTCCTCGATCACGGCAAAGAGGTGCTTGTTCTGCTCCCGGAGCATACGGAGCTCGGCATGGAGATCCGCCTGTGCGGCCTCGGCCGATGGCTGGAATACGAAGCTCACGAGATCTCCGGCAGACATCACGAAAACATCGGCCAAGATGCCGTCTAAAGATATGCCGGTGAAGGTGCCTTCCTGAACGTCTCCGGCGGATACCTTTCCCGAAAGCTGGGGAAAGTGCTCGAGCAGGTCATCTTGCCGGGCGATGCGGCCCCGGGGGGAAAGCGCCTCGGCCCGAGCGTTTGCGGAGACTACCTTGAGATCCCTCCCGGTGATGACTATCCCCCTGTCCCCCTGCATCATGATCTCGAGTTATACGACAAATGGCATTATAATTCCAGTATTATCCCTGTGCATGCACCTCCGGCGTCCGGCAGGACCGGGATCGATGAGGCCCTTCTCCGCGCGCCACCCGGTGTATCACCGCTTTTTGGCATCGCGATTTCCAGTAAACCGGGGCGGGCTCGAGGGGCATGCGGCGGGAAGCGGCCTCTGAACGCAAAGAAGTGCCGTGTTCATAACATATTGACACCTGTACCCGGGCATGCAATAGTATCGGGGATTTCCCGCGGGGGGCCTTAATAATGGGATTTGCTGAAGGAAAGAGCAATGCAAAGCTGATCGGGATCGCCATCGGTGCGGTGTTGCTGGTGATCTTCCTGCTTCAGAACTTCGAGATGACCTCGTTCCAGTTCCTGGTTTTCACCCTCTTCGTGGCCCCGAAGTGGCTGGTGATCACCGTCACCTTCGTCGTGGGCTTCATCTTCGGCTACCTCTACGCCAAGAAGAAATCCTGGGCCGAGGCAAAGAAGGCCGAACCCCTGGTCTAGCCTTTCCCGCCGTCTGAGAAGCAGAACCGCGCGCAAGGCATTGCATCGAGCTTCGCACGAGCTCCGTTCCCCGAAGAGCCGGAGCCGCCTGTGGTGCGATTATCTCCATGCCCCTTTAAGGAAAGCCGCGATCCGCACTATGGCCCGGGAGCGCATGCCGGCCCGGATGATCCGGTCTTCTCGTTTCGGAAGAGACAGCTCCCGCAGCATCGTGCCTGCGGGAGAGAGGCGGGCGGACCAGTGCCGCTCTTTAAGCGCGGGCGCCCGCGGGGTTTTCCGATCAGCCCATCCGGTCCACGACGGCCTGGGCGAATTCCGAGCACTTGAGCAGTGTGGCGCCCTCCATCTGGCGCTCGAGGTCATACGTGACCTGCTTGTCTGAGATGGCACGGGCGATCCCGTTCCGGATGAGCGAGGCCGCCTCGCCCCAGCCGATGTGATCAAGCATCATGGCGCCCGAGAGGATCAGGGAGCCGGGATTGACCTTGTCCTGGCCTGCATACTTGGGAGCGGTCCCGTGAGTGGCCTCGAATACCGCCGTGGGGATGCCGATGTTCGCGCCCGGCGCCATGCCAAGCCCGCCCACCTGGGCCGCCAGGGCGTCGGAAATGAAATCGCCGATCAGGTTGGGGACGGCCAGCACGCTGTACTCTGAGGGCCTCAGCAGCACCTGCTGGAACATGGAGTCCGCTATGCGGTCGTTCACGAGGATCTTGCCTTCGGGCATCCTGCCCCCATGGGTGTTCCACAGCTCGTCCTCGGTAACGATCACGTCCCGGAACTCCTCCCTGGCCAGCTGGTACCCCCAGTCGCGGAAGGCTCCCTCGGTGAACTTCATGATATTGCCCTTGTGCACCAGGGTGACCACCTTCTTGCCGTGAGCCATGGCGTACTCGATGGCCATCTTCACGAGCCGCTTCGTGCCCGTGATCGAGATGGGCTTGATGCCGATGCCGGAGTCTGTGCGGATCGAGGTGTTCATGGTGGAGTTGAGAAAATCGATGACCATTCTGGCCCCGTCCGTACCCTCGCGCCACTCGATGCCTGCGTAGACATCCTCGGTGTTCTCCCTGAATACCGTGATGTCAACGAGCTCGGGCCTCTTCACCGGGGATGGGGTGCCCTCGTAGTATTTTACCGGCCTCACGCAGGCGAAAAGGTCCAGGATCTGCCGCAGGGCCACGTTCAGAGACCTGATCCCGCCGCCTACGGGCGTGGTCAGCGGGCCCTTGATACTTACGATGTACTCACGCAAGATCTCCACGGTCTCTTCCGGCAGGTAGCTGCCCGTGGCGTCGTAGGCCTTCTGCCCCGCCAGCGCCTCTTTCCAGACGATGCGCCTGCTTCCCTGGTATGCCCTGTCCACCGCGGCGTCGAACACGTGCTTCGACGCCTTCCAGATATCCGGGCCGGTCCCGTCGCCTTCGATGAATGGGATGATCGGGTCGCGGGGAACGTGGAGTTTTCCGTTCGAATAGGTGATCTTCGTTCCTTCAGCCATTACTTCTCCTCTTTCCTTGCGTTCATTCCTGTGCACCTGCAGGGATTATCCGGTGAAGCTCTTCCCACAGCAGCCGCTGGTATTTCTGGAGGTCACGCGCGCTCATGTGCCTGCCCTGGGATTCGTAGATGCTCTGGATGGCCTTTACCACGTCTTCGAACCGGATATCGAGGCCAAGGACCCCCACCATCTCGTCGCTCTGGTCCAGGATCGGGGCCGAGACCGTGATGATGAGCGCCCGGGTGATGCGCGAGGTGCACACGTTGCTCACGTAGATCTTGCCCTCCTCGATGGTACGGATGAACCAGTCGCGATCCGAGCAATCTTCGTGCTCCTGCATCATGTGCCGGAATTGCCCGCGGTATTCGGGCTGGGTGATGTTCTGCGTGACCTTGATGCCGCGCATGTCCGTGACGTATGCAAACTGGATGAACGGGAACTCCTTGATGAACTCCATGATCACGGGCTCCTGCCTCGCGGGATCCATGCTGCGGATGTCGTCGTTTTCCAGGAGCCGGCCGATGAGCTGGCTCGCGTACTCGCGGGCATCGTACTTGATGAGGTCGAACCCGGAGAGGAAGAGCTGGGGGATGAATCGCATGGAGAGCCTCTCGAGCTCCTCGTCGGACATGGAGGTGGTCCTGCCCTCCTCGTACTCCTTGAGGACGTGCTGGTAGATGCGCGAGATCCCGGGGTGGCGCTTGTCGACCTCGTCGGGCGGAGAGAGCTTGAAATGCCGGTTCACCCAGTGGGCGATGCCCGCCTTTCCCGATTTGTCGGTGACCGCGACCTCGATGGGCCGGCCCAGGATCGCCTTCGTGTCGAAGATGTTGTAGATCTCCTCGTTCTTCACCAGCCCGTCGGCGTGAATGCCGGCCCGGGTGAGGTTGAAGTTCTCGCCCACGAAGGGGTAGTTGGGCGGGATGCTGAAACTGAGCTCGGCGCCAACGTACTCGGCCATCTCGGTGATGGCCAGGGTGTTGATGTCACCGTCGTGGCCCCTGAGCGATAGGTACTCGATGACCATGGCCTCGATCGGAGTGTTCCCGGTGCGTTCGCCGATGCCGAAGATGGCCCCGTTCACGCCTCCGCAGCCGTAGAGCCAGGCGGTGACGGCATTGGTGAGCACCTTGTGGAAGTCGTTGTGCCCGTGCCACTCGAGCAGCCCCGAGGGCACGCCTGCATCGTCGATCATGGCCCGCACCAGCTTGTCCACGGCCCGCGGCAGCGCGGCGCCGGGATACGAGACCCCGAAGCCCAGCGTGTCGCAGAGCCGGATCTTGATATCGATGCCGCTTTCCTCCCGGAGCTTCATGAGCTCGCGGGCAAAGGGCACGCAGAACCCGTAGGTATCCGCCCGGGTCACGTCCTCGAAGTGGCAGCGGGGCACGATGTTCAGGGAGAGGGCCTCCTTGACGATGCCGAGGAACTCGTCCATGACCTTGCGCCGGTTCGATCCGAGCTTGAGGAAGATGTGGTAGTCGGACACCGATGTGAGCATGCCGGTCTCTCTGATGCCCATGTCGCGCACAAGCTTCAGGTCCTCCTTGCTGGCCCTGATCCAGGAGGTCACCTCGGGGTACTCGTACCCCTTCTCCAGGCACTTCTCCACGGCCTGGCGGTCCTTGCGGGAGTAGAGGAAGAACTCGGAGGCTCGGATTAGCCCCTTCTTCCCACCGATGCGGTGCAGGAAATCATAGATCCGCTCGATCTGCTCCACGCTGAAGGGCGCCATGGACTGTTGCCCGTCGCGAAAGGTGGTATCCGTGATGAATATGTCGTCCGCAGGCTGGATCGGGATCAGGCGCATGTCGAAGTCGATCTTGGGGACCTCGGTGTAGGGGAAGATGGAGCGGAAGTAATTGCCTTGGTCGGTATCCTGGATACCCGACTCGTAGTTCCTGCCCGGGGTGTAGTAGAAGAGTTTCTTGCTCTCGTCCCACCTGGCCATACTATTTCTTCCTCTTCGGCGCGTAGGCTTCCTTGGGGATCTTCTCCGGCTCCGGGGCCCCGGCCTCCCGGCGCGCCTCGATGATCTCCTCCAGGGTGATGTCCCTGGGGATCCTCAGGTCCTGGCCCACGTAGACCACCTTGGGGTCCTTGATCTGGTCGCGGTTGGCTTTGTAGATGAGCGGCCACATGTAGGAGTCGTTGTAGATCTCGTGTCGGGCCGCGATGCTGGGCAAGGTGTCGCCCTTCTTGACCACGTAGATGGTGGGGTAGACCTCGAAGATGTTGGTCTGCGCCTGGGCCTCGATCTCCCTGCGTTTCTGGTCGAGCTCCCGGCCCAGCTCTTCGAGGCGCTTCTGCTTCTCCCGGACCGTGATCTCCTGAGCCTTGACCACCCGTTCGTTGAACTGCTGCTCGAGCAGGGAAAGCACCTTGGGCTCGCAGTCTATGTAAGCGTTCTGCATCTTCAGGTACAGGGTGAGCGCCTCGAAGGATTCCCTGGGCGCGTACATGAACCCGGAGATCTCCACGATTTTTCCCAGCTCGGCCAGGCTCTTGCGCATGATCTCACGGCTCTGGCCGTCGACTTCTCTGAAGTGCCTGCTGGCCTGTACAAAGGCGTTGCGGGCCTCCTGCTCGTCCCCGCGGGCCCGGGCATCCAGGGCGAGCTCCAGGCTCTCGATCCCCTGCTCGAGCGGTGTGGCATCCGCGGGAGGTTCAACGGCCCTCACGGCGCTGTCGGGCGAGGGGCCGGAGGCGCACCCCCACAGGAAACACAAGAGCATGAGACACACACCGAAGATTCTCATCACTCCTCCTTCCGGTACACAAGCCCGAGCTCGGCAAGCTGGTCAGGGCCCACCTCCGAGGGAGCGTCGGTCATGGTGCAGTACGCTTTCTGGGTCTTGGGGAACGCGATCACGTCCCGGATGCTCGCGGCATGGGTGAGGATCATGGTGAGCCGGTCGAGCCCGAAGGCTATGCCACCGTGGGGAGGGGCTCCGTACTGGAGGGCGTCGAGCAGGAACCCGAACTTCGACCTGGCCTCCTCCGCGCTGAGCCCGATAGCATCGAACACCTGCTGCTGGATCTCGGGTCTGTGGATTCGGATGCTGCCTCCACCCACCTCTGAGCCGTTGATCACCATGTCGTAGGCCTGGGACCTCACCTTGCCGGGATCGCTCTTAAGCAGGGGGAGATCCTCGGGCATGGGCGCGGTGAACGGATGATGCACCGCTACCAGCCGCTGGTCCTCCTCGCTCCACTCGAGCAGCGGGAAGTCTGTGACCCACAGGGCGGAGAAGGCGTTGGGATCGATGAGGCCGAGGCGCTGCGCCACGTGGATCCTCAGCGCGCTCAGGCCGGCGTTGGCCTTGTCGACAGGGGCTGCCGCGATGAGCGCGACGTCGCCGGGCGCCATGCCGAGACGTTCCCCAATGGCCTGGAACTGGCCCGCGTCGAGGAACTTCGAGAGGGTGGACTTCCAGCCGTCCTCTTCTAGCCGGGCCCACAGGACCCCCTTGACCCCGAAGTCCGCCACCACCTCGGAAAACGAGTCGAGATCCTTGCGGCTGAAACCGTGGGGCGCCTTTACGGCAAAGGCCTTGACCACGCCCCCCTGCTCCAGGGTCGAGGAGAAGACCCGGAAGTCCGATCCGGCCACGATATCGGAGAGGTCCCTGAGCAGCATATCGAAGCGCGTGTCCGGCCTGTCGGTGCCGTAATCCGCCATTGCTTGCTGATAGCTCATGCGCTTGAAAGGCCTCGGCAGATCCACCCCGATGGTGTCCTTGAAGAGCTCCACGATCATGCCCTCGGTGACATCGAGGATATCGTCCATGTCCACGAAGGACATCTCGAGGTCGATCTGGGTGAACTCAGGCTGCCGGTCGGCCCGCAGGTCCTCGTCGCGGAAGCACTTGACGATCTGGTAGTAGCGGTCAAAGCCTGCCACCATGAGCAGCTGCTTGAAGAGCTGGGGCGACTGGGGAAGTGCGTAGCACCGGCCCGGAAAAACACGGCTGGGAACCAGGTAGTCGCGGGCCCCCTCGGGCGTGCTCTTGGTGAGCATCGGGGTCTCAACGTCCACGAACCCGTGTGCGTCGAGGTAGCGCCTCACGCTCATGGTCGCCCTGTGCCTCAGGAGGATGTTGCGCTGGAGCGAGGGCCTGCGCAGGTCCAGGTAGCGGTACTTGAGCCTGAGCGTATCGCCCGCCTCCACCCCGTCTTCCAGGACATAGGGCGGGGTTTTCGACTCGTTGAGCACCACGATCCTGCGGACCAGCGCCTCCACGTTCCCGGTGAGCATGCTCGGGTTGCGCATGTTCTCGGGCCGCAGGCGCACCTCGCCTTCGAGCGCGATGCAGTACTCGGGCCTGACGGCGTGGGCCGCGGCGTGCGCCTCGGGGTCGGTCTCCGGGTTGACCACGGCCTGAGCGATACCCGTGCGGTCTCTCAGGTCGATGAAAACCAGCCCGCCCAGGTCCCGGTTTCTCTGGACCCAGCCCATGAGCACGACGCTGCTGCCCTCTGGAACATCCTTGATCTCGGCGACATAATGGGTCCTCTTCATTTCCCGCATCAGGGCCTCCATTGGCACTCTCCTTCTCGGGCTCCGACAAGCTCCGCTATCTTGTCCCTCGCATCGCTGCGCGGCACCTGGAACTGGGTGGATTTCTCCATGTCCTTGAGGGTTACTTGGGATCTCTCCATCTCGTCCTGGCCGATGATGGCGCACAGCGGGTATCCGGACTTGCCGGCCCGCCGCATCTGCGCCTTGAAGCTCTTCTCCAGGACCGCCTGGGCCGTCACCCCGGCCGAGCGGAGCTCGGTGAGCAGCCCGGCCGCGGCGGATCTCACGTCTCCGTCACCCTGGGCAACCACGAAGCAGCCGACCTTGCGCTCAGGCCTTTCCTTCAGCAACAGGACGACCCGCTCGAGCCCGAAGGCAAAGCCGATGCCCGGGACATCGGGGCCTCCCAGGATGCTCACGAGGTTGTCGTACCTGCCGCCGCCCGCGATGGCGTTCTGGGACCCGAGGCCCTGGGCCGTGATCTCGAAGGTTGTCCTCGTGTAGTAGTCGAGCCCCCGGACCAGGGAGGGGTTCTTCCGGTAGGTCACTCCGAAGCTGTCGAGATAGGACAGGACCTGTTCGTAGTGGTCCCT
>JBASVF010000396.1:0-1915 GCA_049275795.1 Desulfomonilia bacterium | reverse complement strand
CTCCCCGGCTGATCCTCTTTCCCAGGACGGAGAACACCGATCGTGCGGCCTTTTCGGGGTCGATCCCCGGGGTACGCGAGAGATCCCGTTTCATGAGCGAGAAGAACTCGTTCTTGCTCCGCGCCTTGACCGGTTTGTTCGAGGGCTTGTACCCCTCGTAATACAGACCCCTGATGAGCAGGGGGAGCTGCGCGCCCAGGTTGACCGCCTCGTCCACCACGAGCCGGTCGCGCAGGGCGTGCAGCGTTGAGTTGAGAGCCAGGTATGCCTGGTTGCGATCGTTGGTCTGCATCTGCTCCATGATATCCTTGATCCACTCGTTGGTCAGGTGGATGGTCCTCTCGATCCCGTGTATTCCTACGGTCGTCATGGCAGATCTCCTTTTTTGAAACGATCTTGGAGCCCTGTAAACCCGGTCCTACCCGTTGACGATCCTCCCGCCGTTGGGGTGCAGGACCTGTCCGGTCATGTAGGAGGAATCGTCCGATGCCAGGAAGACATAGCACGGCGCCACTTCATACGGCTGGCCGGCCCTTTTCATGGGGGTGTTGAGCCCGAAGGACGCCACGTGCTCCTCGCTGAACGAGGAGGGAACGAGAGGGGTCCAGACGGGTCCGGGGGCCACGGCGTTCACCCGTATCCCCCTTTCGGCCAGGTTGATGGCCAATGACCTCGTGAAGGCAACGATGGCACCCTTGGTGGAGGCGTAGTCGATCAGAGTCGGGTGCCCGGTGTAGGCGACCACCGATGCGGTGTTGATAATGCAGCTCCCTTTTCCGAGATGGGCAAGGGCGAACCTGGTCATGAGGAACATCCCGAAGATGTTCGTCTTGAAGGTCCTGAGCCATGCTTCGGAGCTGATGTCCTCGAGATTTCTATGAACGTGCTGCTCCGCGGCGTTGTTTACCAGGATATCGATGCCGCCGAGCCCGTCAGCCGTTTTTTCTATTGCTTCCCTGCAGAACGCTTCTTCACCGATGTCTCCGGGGATGAGCAGGCACCTTCTCCCGTGCTTCTCCACCTCGGCCCGGGTGTCTAGGGCATCCTCGTGCTCGTTTAAGTACACGATGCTCACATCGGCGCCCTCACGGGCGAAGAGGATGGCGGTTGCGCGCCCGATGCCGCTGTCCGCCCCGGTGATGAGGGCCTTGCGGCCGGAGAGCTTGCCTGCGGGCCGGTACTGCCTGTTCTCTGTCTCGGGCGTGGGCACGGTCTCGGAGCGGCGGCCCGGGTGCCGCTCCTGGTGCTGCCTGGGAAAACTCTGCTTCTTATGTTCTTCGTTCATGGCATTGTCCTCTCCTCGAGGCAGGGATCTCATCTCCTGCACGGGCACTTTCTTCCCCGATGTGAGGTGTGCCCGGAAACGGCGTTTTTGGGGCGAGTATCCATGGGGACGGATCTCCCGGGCGTGCGTGCTGCTGAAAAGGACAGTCCCATCCCGCAGGATCGGCCGGTCTTTCCATCACCCGCATCACGGAGAGGCGCCGCCCGATGGGAGCACCAGGAAATCAAGGCATATGTCCAAGGCCCGGCCGGTATCCCGGCCGGGCCCTGGGTAAATTTTCCGGGCCGGCTTTGCCGTGATCCTGCAAAAGGGTTTCACCCGCCTGAGAGAGAATAAGCAACCACCATGCCACGAGCGAGTGCCATGAGCGCCCGTCCCGGTGCCGGATGCCGGGGGAGGGATCCCCTCACATCCCGAGCCAGGCCTATCCTGTGAAGAGGCTCCTCAGGCACATCAGGATCTCGGCATCGCCCTGGACGGTGTAGGCCTGATCGAGGAAGAGTTGCTGGGGATCGGCCTTCTTGCACACGACGTCCATCCACAGGTCGAAGTCGGTCTCGACCCTGAGATCGGGCGAGACATGCGGACTTGCGGACGCCCGGATGGACCCGTTCTCGATGGTGAAATGGC
>JBASVF010000395.1:0-1518 GCA_049275795.1 Desulfomonilia bacterium | reverse complement strand
CTTCGACGACCTTCCCCGGCTCCCCCAGGCGGCGTTCGCGGGCCGCTCGAACGCGGGCAAGTCCTCGCTCATCAACGCGCTGCTCAACCGCAAGTCCCTGGTCAAGACGAGCAAGCAACCCGGCCTGACCCGCAACATCAACTTCTTCCGGGTAGAGCTCGTGGAGGCGGCGCCCCTGTATCTCGTGGACCTCCCGGGCTACGGATACGCCCGGGTTCCCCGGGGAGTGAAGACCGCGTGGGAAAAGCTGGCCGCGCGGTATTTCCGCGGCAACGAGGATCTCAAGCTCCTCATGGTGCTCATGGACATCAGGAGGAATCCGGGCAGGGAAGAGATCATGGCGCTGGAGCTCGCCCGATCCTGCGGCGCGAGGCCCCTCGTGGTCGCCACCAAGGTCGACAAGCTGAGCTCAAGCGCCAGGGCCGGCCGTATCCGCGAGCTGGCCCAGGCGTGCGGAATCGCACCCGTTCCCGCCTCGGCCGTCACCCGCGAAGGTATGGATGCCATCTGGGAGATCATTATCCGGGAGGTATCGCCGGAGGCTCCCGGACGATAGCCCTCAGCAGGAAGGCCCCACCTCCCGGGAGGATCTCCGGCCCCGTTAGCCGTGACTATCGGGATGGAGGAGCGGATTTCCCATGCGGGAATGCCTTGGTACGGATCGTATGGCCTTAAAGAGGGAATGGACCGGCGAATCCGCCTTGAAAACATGCCGGTTTTGCCATAGACATCAGGCATGGAAAAGTTCGACGTCATCGTGATCGGGGCCGGGCACGCAGGGGCCGAGGCTGCTTATGCGGCCTCGAAGTCGGGGCTTGCGGTCGCGCTTTTTACCATGAACATGGATTCGGTGGGGCGCATGCCCTGCAGCCCCTCCATCGGCGGCCTGGCCAAGAGCCATCTGGTCAAGGAGATCGACGCTCTGGGCGGCATCATGGCCTCCGCGGCCGATGAGACCGCCATCCAGTACCGGGTGCTCAACACCAAGAAGGGGCCCGCGGTGCGTGCGACGAGGACCCAGAACGACCGCCGCCTCTACGAGGCTGCGGTCAAGGCGCGGCTCGAGGCCTCGGGGGTCCACCTGCGGCGGGCGCGTATCGACCGCATCGAGGTGAAAGACGGCCGGGTGGCGGGCGTGGTAGACCACCTGGGCTCGTTCATCGAGGCCAGGGCCGTGATCGTGGCTGCGGGGACCTTTCTCTCCGGGACCATCCACATCGGCGAGACCAGAATCCCGGCCGGCAGGTCGGGCGAAGGAGGGGCGTACGAGCTCGCAAGGAGCCTCAAGGATCTGGGCCTGGTAATGGGGAGACACAAGACCGGTACCCCGCCTCGGCTGCACAGGGACAGTCTCGATCTGTCCACGCTCGAGCGGCAGGATCCCCAGGAGGGCTGCATGCCCTTTGCTTTCGAATCCGAGGGCACGTCTCTTCCCCAGTTGCCGTGCTATCTGGCGAGGACCACGGAGAAGACCCACGATATCATTCGGCGCAATATCGGGAGAAGTGCGCTGTATTC
>JBASVF010000394.1:0-18527 GCA_049275795.1 Desulfomonilia bacterium | reverse complement strand
CGATAGCGTTGCGCTTGACGGAGATCTCCATGTTCACGCTCCCGTCGAAGGCGATCCTCGGGATCACCTCGAGCACCAGCTCGATATCCTTGAGCTCGGTTGAGAGCTGGCCGTCATCGTCCCGGACCACGTAGGGATACTTTTCGCCCTGGCGGATGACCGCTTTCTTATTGTCCATGGTGACGATCTTGGGCCGGGCGATCACCTCGGCGGTGCCGATGGTTTCGCCAATATCCAGCCTGAGGTCGAGGTCCAGGGCCGATCCTGCAAGGCGCCCTACGGTGATGCCGAAGCCGGCCGCCTGGTTGGTGGGGAAGTTGACGGCCAATGAGGGCTGAGGCGCAACCGTGGTCGACCAGGTCGGCCGTCCGCCCGGTACTACGGCTGTGTTGAAGAGGTTTCTCGCAGGGCCGGTGTTGACGCCGGAGAGCCCGAAGTGGTTGCTGTCGGACTGGTTCCGGTACGAGCCGCCCCACTGTACGCCGAGACCCCGGGTGAAGTCGTTGTCGGCCTGGACGATCCGGGCCGCGATGAGTACCTGCGGGGTAGCCTTGTCGAGTCGCCTGATCATGGCATTGATCTCGTCCACGTTCTTCTTGATGTCCTTGATGATCAGGACATTGGTCCGGTCCTCAGCCGTGATGCTCCCCCTGTCCGATACCAGCCCGACGTCCTTACCCTGGATGGTCTTAGCGATATCGGAGGCCTTGGCGAAATTGACCGGGGTGACCGAGGTGATCAGCGGTTCGAGCTGCTCCTCGGTCTTGATCGACTCGAGCTTCCGCTCCTGGGCCTTCTTGATCTTGTCGGCAGCGTCGATCCTCACCACGTTGCCCACCGCCATCTTGTCCAGGTCTCTGCTCTCGAGCACTACATCCAGTGCCTGATCCCAGGGAATATCCTTGAGCCGAAGGGTGACATTGCCCTTGACCTGGTCTGAGGTGACGATGTTGAGTCCGCTGACCTCGGCGATGATCCTCAGGACGTTATGGATGTCCGCGTTCTGGAAATCCAGGGATATGCGCTCGCCGGTGTAGAGCGGTTCCGTGTAGGTCCTCTCTATGATCTCGCTTCCTCTTTGGAGGGTGGGCGCGTTTTTCATCTGGGTCACGGGCTTGCTTCCGGCCTGGCCGAGCTGCTGTGTCTCGGTTGTCTGCTGAACCACGACCACCTTCTCCTGTGCACCTTCTGGCCCTTTTCGCAGGGAATCCGGAATGTCGAAGTCCATGATGAGCAGGCCGTTGTCCTGGGAGACGAAGTAGGGGACGATCTGTTTCATGGAGATGTCGAACACTACGGTGCCGTTCTTCTGCTTGGGGAGAATCTGTTCCACGGCGGTCTCGAACTCCCGGGTGATGAACGGCCGAGCCAGGTGGCCCGGGATCTTGGCGTTGTCGATGTGGAGGCTCAGGTTGTCTCCATCCCGCTTCACATCGAAGTCCGCCTTCCCGTCGAGGCCGATCTGCAGCCGCGACTTGTCTTCCACCGTCATGAAATCAATGCTCTTGATGGTCAGTCCATACCCGTATGCGGGCAATAGCAGGACGAATATCACCATAAGGATGGTTTTCTTGTTCATTTTCCGCTTCCCCCCTCTTGCTTCCTGATCGACAAGATCACTTCCCGTGTGTTCACGCGCCCCATGTAATCTTTGAAGTGCTGCTTCACCGTGATATTGTCTTGCGCGATTTTCGTTATGATCCCTGAGTTCTCTCCAAGGAGCGTACCTTCGCTGACAATGTAACCGATGCCCGAAGATTCCTGGATAAGCGCACGCTTTTCCTTTCCCAGGATAACGCCTACCAGCTCGATCTGAGAGAGGGAGAGCCTCTGCAGGGGATCCAGGACCTTTCCCTGCTCTTCGGAAGGCTCGCCCTGGATGGCCCGTGCGAACGGCTGGAAAGGATCGCGGACGCCTGAGATCTGGTACGCGGGCTTTTCCTGCTCCTTCTGCACCAGTACGGGCTTTACCTTTTCCTGCTTGGCGACCGCGGTCTTCGATGAAGGAGCGGGAGCCGCCGGTTGAGCCTGTTTCTCGCCCCCTGAACACGCCACGACACACACCGACAGGATCACGATGAGACTGGATAGATATCCCTTCATTTTTTCTTCCCTTTAGCCTCTGCAGCTTCCGGTTTCGGGCTCTCGGCGTTCTCGATGAACTTGTATGTCACGGCGTTGCACGAGATCGCCAGGAGAGCCGGCTGGAGAGCGTCCTTCTGCTTGTTCTGCATGTTGATGTTGGTGATATTGACGATTCGGGGCATCTTGGAGACACTGTCAAAGAAGGTGACGACGTCCCGATATCTGCCTTCTATCTGGATATCTACGGGGATTTCTGCATAGAAATTCTTCGGTACCTCGGGCTTGGGCTTGAAGAGCTTGAACTGGAGACCCGAGGCGTTTCCCAGTGCCGAGATGTTCTCGAGGAGCGTGGGTATCTCGCTCTTGTTGGGGAGCTGCTTGAGGGCGAGGTGGAGCTTTTCCCTGGTCTCTTCGAGCTCCGCCTCGTACCGGTCCTTCTCCTTCACGATTTCCCTCTTGGCGGCGAGTTCTTGCTTGAGCTGGTTGAGCTCCGGCTCGATCGCCCTGATCTCCGCCATCACGGGACTGTAGAAGAACTGCCAGTATACCCCGAGGATCGCCCCGAGGATCACCACCAGAGCAAGGATCTTGATGGCGGGCTTCTGTCTGAGCAAGAGATCTACAATGTTCATATGTCACCTCAACTCGGCAACTTTATTTTGCACTTGATGGTGAACCGGTGATTGCTGCCCTGTTGCTGGATAACCTCGAGGTTCACGTCCTGAAAGTAGGGCGAGGCCTGGAGGTTCTTCATGAAGGAAGCAACGGTGGGGTTGTCCACCGCCGCACCGTCGAGAACGAGATCGTTGCCGGTGTTCTTCATGGAAGTGATCCATGCCTTTTCCGGCATGAGGAGACTCAGCTGGTCAAGGACCTCAACCGGTCCGCTCTTCTTGGAGTTGAGATTGGTGATGATCTCCAACTTGCGATCCAGCTCCTGCTTCTGCTGCTTGAACTTCTCGATCTCGCTGGCTTCGGCGGTGAGCCTCTTGATCTCGAGCTTGGTGCTCGTCACCTCCTGCTGGAGCGCCTCTTTCTGGTTGTTCACCGACGCCTGCACGAACCAGGAGAGGATGAAAACCAGAACGATGCACAGGGAAAGGAGCGCGACATGCTCGATCAGGGCCTTCTTTCTCAGCTCCGATTTTATGGGAAGGAGATTGATCTTTACCATTTGTAATCGGCCCTCCTCAGCGCGAGACCCACCGCTACCGCCATCTGCGGGGCGATGTAGGACATGTATTCGG
The DNA here is from genome assembly GCA_049275795.1 of Desulfomonilia bacterium. Taxonomy (GTDB): domain Bacteria; phylum Desulfobacterota; class Desulfomonilia; order UBA1062; family UBA1062; genus Phosphitivorax. The sequence goes on along the minus strand of JBASVF010000394.1, from coordinate 15,195 downwards.
GATCGAAGATCTTGTCATCCCAGTGAATATTATTGAAGGCGTTTATCATTTCCACCGGGATGTCCATCTGTTTCTTCAGCAGGGGGATCAGACCGGGTATCCGGGCCGAGCCTCCTGCCATGTAGATTCGCTCGATGTTTTCGTTGACCATGGTGGAGAGGAAGAAATCGAGGGTCCTGCGGATTTCCTGCACATAGGTCTCGGCGGCCATCTTGAAGATGTAGTTGATTCTTTCGAGATCGATGCCGCTGATGTCAGATCCGGTCTTGATGTTCTCGGCCCGCTCGTAACTCACGCCGAACTCCCGCTGGATGCGCTCTGTGAGCTGGCGGCCGCCCATGGAGATGTCCCTGGCGAAGATCGACATCCCATCCTTGAGGACGTTGATGTTGATCATGGAGGCGCCGGCGTCCACCAGGGCCACGATGGATTCCGGAGCGTCGGGATAGTTTACCTCGTACATGGTTTCCAGGGCGAACACGTCGATATCCATGAGCATCGGCTTGAGCCCGGCATTCCGGACGGCTGATGCATAGTCGTCAACGAGCTCCTTCTTGGCCGCGACGAAGAGGACGTCCATCATGTCCGAGCGTTCGAGGCTCTCTCCCAGGACAAAGGAATCCAGGTACACGTCGTTGATGTCGAAAGGAATGTACTGCTCTGCCTCGATCAACAGGGTTTCCTGGAGCTCCGACTCGTTCATTACCGGCAGCTCGGCCTTCTTCACGATCACCGAGTGGCCGGATATGGCGGTTGCGGACTCTCGAGCCTTGATCTTGAGGTTCTCCTTGAGGTTCTTGATCGTGTCGACCACGGTCTCGGAATCCATGATATCCTTGTCCACGATGCACTCGGCAGGAATCAACCCGAGCCCCAGGGCCTTGAGCTCATAGCCACCGCGGACCTTCTCGATATCCACCATTTTGATCGATTGGGATCCGATATCCAGCCCTAGCAGCGTCTTCTTGTCAAACAGCATTCTCTCACCCCGTGATCAGTTTTTAGCCTTTCTGAAAACCACGATTTTGTCTCCAGGCCGGACGAGATTCATTTCCTGGATGATGACATGCTCGATGTATGCCAGGTTCTCCCTGAGCATGATCGCCTCCTGAGCGAGCGCTCCGTTCTTCTCACTGAGCGACGCATTCTGGCCCTTGATGTCCCTGAGCTCCTGATAGAGCTGGTAGCTCCTGATCAGGCCTTTGTCCCCCGGCACGGTGAAAAATAGGGATAGTACCGAGGTTAGCATCAGTCCATACACAATGGGCCGCGAAATCGTCATCGTATGCATTATAGCTCAATGATGCTGGATTAACATCAAAAATTAATTCTCCCGGGCGCATAGCCTCACTATCGGGATGATGGGTATGAATCTTTAACAAAAAACTGAAGAGCAGAAGTCGTCTGTGGATGCAGGTGCCGGGGCATATCGGGGGTTTCAATAGATCGCTTCCTCGTTTCAAGGGGTTGCAAATTGGTAATCTGATTTTCTCTGAAACAGAGGGCGTGTATGCGAACGAAAAAACGTATGCCCCGGGCCGCCCGGGAAAGATCCCGGGCTCAGGAAAACCATCTCGTCCTGATGCCGAAGCCGAGTCCCAGGACAAACCCGCCGATATGGGAGAACCACGCGACCGAGGTCTGGGAGTGGATGCTCAAGAATCCGTTGGCGCCCTGGAGCGCGAGCCACACTCCCATGAAGATCACCGAGGGAACCTCGATGACCTCGATAAGGAAGATGAGCGGCACGATGGTGAGGATCCGGGCCCCTGGATTGAAGACGAGGTACGCCCCCATCACCGCAGCGATGGCCCCGGATGCGCCCACCACCGGCACATGGGAGGTCGGGTAGACCAGGGCATGGCTGTAGAACGCCACGAAGGCGGCCGCGAGGTAGAAGATGCAGTAGCGGGGTATGCCGATCCTCTTTTCCAGGGCCGGTCCGAACACTGAGAGAAAAACCAGGTTTCCCAGCAGGTGGATGTATCCGGCGTGCATGAAGGCGGATGTGAGAATGGACCACTGGATGGCGAGGAAGCCGCCCGTCCCCTTTACGAGATAGTCATAGACATCTCCAGGGCTTGCTGCATACAGCTGGAAGATCTCCTCCCCCACGCGGAGCTCCTCGACGAAGACGGCGAGGTTGATCAGGATGATGACTGCGGTTGCCGGCGCGAACCCGCGTGAGACGCTCGTATCCCGGATCGGGATCATCGATCTGCCTTTTTCGGGGCGGCAGGTGCCATGCGGAGAAAGGCGAGCCCCTGTCCGCCCGCATGGATCCGACGCTCCACCTCTCCTGGGCTGGAGCGCGCAGCGCCCTTCTGGATCTCGGATCGCCAGCCTCCTGTAACGGCATGCCCGCTGCCCGAGTTCACGCGGATTTCTTGCTCCCGGGGATGGAATCTCCTGGGGATGAAGCCGGAGGGTGCAGTGGAAAAACGGCGCATAGAGAGCGCGCCGGCCGGGTTTTGCCTTACGATGGGCATGTGCCTGCAGACGCCCCGCATCCTGGAGAAAGACGTTTCACCCCGGACATCGAGACAATGGCGTGGCGTCATGCTTTCCTCCCCGCGCAAACCGGCTTCTCGAACGTTTGAACCGGTGTACCACAGGTACGCCCCAAGGCGCAAGATCGGGCATACCCAGGGATTTTTCCTGCCGTGTTGTATATTTCCGCCTTTTCTACTATATATCGTGGTGATGAAAGATCTGGGTACGATACTCATCATCTTCGGGGTGGTCCTTCTCGCCATCGGGATACTGCTCTCGTTGACAGGGAGCATTCCCTGGCTGGGAAGGCTCCCGGGAGACATCCGGATACAAAGGCCGGGGTTCAGCTTCTATTTCCCCATCACAACCGGGATCCTCATCAGCATCGTCCTGAGCCTGATCCTGTATCTCTTCAGGTTCCTTAGGTAGCCCATGATCATAGAGAACTTCATCGCCCAGTGCGTCCGGGCCGCCACGAGACGGTACTTCGCCTTTGACGGCGATCACCGGCCGGCTCCCCCCCCGACGCCTTCCGGCCCCATCCACCTGTACGTGCACATCCCGTTCTGCGCCGAGCTCTGCCCCTACTGCTCGTTCCACCGGGTGCTCTTCAGCGAGGGGCCTGCCCGGGAGTATTTCCGGGCGCTCAAGAAGGAGATCGGGATGTACCGCGAGAGGGGCTTCGCATTCTCCGGGGTCTATATCGGAGGCGGCACCCCGACCATCCTCCTGGACGAGCTCGTTGACCTCCTCGCGCTCATCAGGCGCGACTTCTCGCCGGGAGAGATCTCGGTAGAGACCAATCCCGACCGCCTCGACGGCCAGACCCTTGGGCTGCTCGCCGATGCCGGGGTGGACAGGGTGTCCGTGGGCATCCAGACCTTCAGCGACCCCATTCTCAAGAGCATCGGGCGCTACGCCAAGTATGGCAGCGGCGAGGTCCTCAAGCGCCGCCTCCTCGATGCACGGGGGAGGGCGCACACCTTGAACGTTGACATGATCTACAACTTCCCCACCCAGACCCGGCCCATGATCGAGCATGACCTGGCCGTGCTCTCCGAGGTGAGCCCGGACCAGATCACCTTCTACCCCCTCATGATCTCCGACGCCACCAAGAGGAAGATGAGCGATCTCATGGGCAGGGTGAGCTACCGGAAGGAAAAGCATTTCTTCTCGCTTATTAGCGCGCACCTTAAACGGTCATACACGCCCGGATCGGCATGGTGCTTCTCCAAAAGGGGCGGCTCGATGATCGACGAGTACGTGGTGACCAGCAGCGAGTACGCTGGCGCGGGGAGCGGGGCCTTCGGGCTCGTGGGCGGCGGCATTTACGCCAACACCTTCTCGCTCTCCTCGTACATCGAGCGCATCGGCAAAGGCGAGTTCCCGCTGTTTGCCCGGAAGCTCTTCAATGTGCGGGAGCTCAGCCGGTATGCCTTTCTCATGGGGCTCTTCGGCCTAAGGCTCGATCCCGGGGACTTCAGGAAGCGCTTCGGCTCCCCGCTGTGGTGGATGCTGGGGCCCGAGCTGCTGTTCTTTTTCCTCTCCGGTGCGGTGAGATTCCGTAACGGCCGGATCGAGCTGACCGACCGGGGCAGGTACTACTGGGTTGTCATGATGCGGGAGTTCTTCACCGGGGTCGACAATTTCCGCGACCTGAGCCGAGAGGCGGCTGGCATCGTCGTCTCTTAGGGCGCCCGGTCGCCGGTCTCATGTTCACGAGGTCTCGGCCTCGAACTTTTCCATGAGGAAATCCATCTCCCGTTTCACCTTGAGGTTCTGCTTGTAGAGGTTCTCGATGGTCTCAAGGGAGTGGATGATAGAGGAATGCTTCCGGGAGAAGGCGCTCCCGATGCTCTGCAGCGACTCGCGGGTATAGCGCCTGCACAGGTAGATCGCCACCTGCCGGGGATATACGATGTCCTTCTTCCGGGAGGGCGAGATGATCGTCTCCCTGGGGATGCCGAAGTTCTTCGCCACGAAAGACTGGATGAGCTCGATAGTGATGCGCTGCTGCTTTTCCAGGGTTCCTTCCAGCAGCTCCTTCGCCAGGTCGAGGGTGATCTGGCGCTTCATGAGCGAGCTCATGGCGGTGATGGTCATGACCGCGCTCTCGAGCTCCCTGATGCTGTTGAGCACACTGTCGCCGATGAACTCCACCACCTCGTCGGGCAGCACGATGCCGTTCTTCCTGGCCTTGTGCCTTACGATCTTTTCCCTGGTGAGCTTGTCGGGCCGCTTGAGGTCGATGACGAGCCCGGCGGAAAACCGGGAGCGCAACCCCTTGTCGATCTGCGTCATGGAGGTAGGCGGACGGAAACCGGAGAGGATGACCTGCTTGCCGGCGCTGATGAGGTCGTCCAGCACGTGGCAGAGCTCCATCTGGGTCTTTTCCTTGTTCTTGAAGAGATGAACGTCGTCGATAAAGAACAGGTCGAGGGCCGCGGGTCGGTAGATTTTCTTGAAATCTTCCTGTCGGTTGTTGCGCACGCCGTGGACGAACTCCTGTGAGAAGTCTCTGGCCGTGGTGTACCTGAGCGAGACCCCTGACCTGGATTTGAAAAGCCGGTTGCCCACGGCATGGGCGATGTGGCTCTTCCCCAGGCCCACGTCCGAGTAGAAGTACAGGGGATTGTACCTGCTGATCTCGTCCTCCGTCACCGCCATGGCCGCCTCGTAGGCAAAGGCGTTGCAGCGTCCGACCACGAATTCCTCAAAGGTGAAGTTGGTGTTGAGCCCGCTTGCCGGAGAAGGGGTGGTCAGCGAGGGCAGCGTCATCTGGATCAGGGGCTCGGCCGCTTGCCGAGGCCGACTGGGCTTGGCGGTCTGCCGCACGCAGAAATGCACGTCCGTGTGCTGCGGCATCACCCCCCGGATGCACCGGACGATATGGTCTTTGTACTGCCTGCTCAAGTACCTGTGGGAGAAGGCGTTGGGGCATGATATCATGATGGTTCCGTCCTCTTCCGTGATGTCCACCTGTTCGATGAGCACCCTCTCCGATGCCCCGGGAACCGCCGCGAGAATGGATTGTTTTATCGAATCAAAGTGATCCACACCAACCTCCCAGGTGATCGAAAGACTCAGAACGATAGGGCGCATAATGTACCGGCCCTGGAAAAAGGTCAAACCCGAACCTGTGCGGTTATTCCCGGTCGTGCTCACTTCGTGCACCGGACAGAACAGGAAATATTATTCCATGGATATGAAAAGAAGCCTCGTATCTCCAGCTTCGGGCAAGACCCTGGGCGAGATGGGATCTCCCCTTGCTCCGGCATGGTTATCTACATTTTGTAGAAAACCTGGAACTCGGTTTATCTCGCTCTTTCTCGAAATTTTGTCGTTTCGATGTAGAGGTTGTAATACTGTAAGGCAGAGCTTCGCCAGCTGACGTCTCTGGCCATGGCGTTCCGGCGCATCTGATCGAGGATCTCTTCCCGGCCGGTGTACAGGTGCACGGCCTCGCGGACAGCCTCGAGGAGGGCCTGCACCGTGGGGGCCGCGACCCCGAGCCCGGTGGGCTTATCGGACTCTCCCAGAACCTCGACGGTGTCTCTGAGTCCGCCCACGCGGGTGACCACGGGAATGGTGCCGTAGCGCATGCTGATCATCTGGTTGAGCCCGCAGGGCTCGAAGCGTGACGGCATGAGGAAGAAGTCCGCTCCTGCCTCGATGACGTGAGCCAGGGACTCGTCGAACCCGATGAACACGCCGAGCCTGCCCGGGTACCTCGCGCAGAGATCCCGCAAGGCCTGCTCGTGGCGGCTGTCTCCGCTGCCCAGGATCGCCGCCTGGGCCCCCAGGTCCATGAGCTCGTCCATGACCGCCACCACCAGGTCGATTCCCTTCTGATCCACCAGGCGGCCGATCAAGGCGAACAGGGGCCCTGTGCCGGGATCGAGCGAGAGCCTCTGCTTAAGGTCCCGCTTGCATGCGGCCTTCCCGGAAAGGTCGCGGGCATCGTACCTGCAGGCGATATGCGGGTCGCTCTGGGGATTCCATTCCCGGGTGTCGATCCCGTTGACGATTCCGGTCAGCCGCGCTGATACCGACCGCAGCAATCCTTCGAGGCCCACGCCGAATTCCGGGGTCTGGATCTCCCGGGCATAGGTCGGACTCACGGTGGTGATCGCGTCCGAGAACACGATGCCCGCCTTCATGATATTGATGCACCCATGGTACTCCATGATCTCCGGGTGGAAGTACTCGCTCGGAAGAAAGAGCAGGGGCCAGAGATCGGGATCGAAGACCCCCTGGTAGGCGAGGTTGTGGATCGTGTAGCACGTGGCGATGCCAGGCACACCCAGGGCATGGATGTAGGCCGGCACGAGGGCGGTCTGCCAGTCGTTGCAGTGGATGAGGTCAATGTCTCCCAGGGTGAGCGCCAGCTCCACGCACGCCCGGGAGAAGAAGGCGAACCGCTCGAGGTTGTCCGGGAAATCCCTGCCATGATAGGAGTAGTATCCCTGGCGGCCGAAGTAGGGATCGTTCTCGATGAAATACGTTTCGCCGTGAGAGAACACCCTGCCCCGGGAGATGCCCTGGCCGGAGAGAAAGGAGATCTCGCACACCTCGTTTAGCTCAATGCCCGACTGCTTCACCGGCCGGTACAGGGGGATGGCCACGATGCAGTCGATCCCCTGGTTCCTGAGCTCGGCGGGCAGGGCCGAGCTCACGTCAGCGAGTCCGCCGGTCTTGGCATAAGGAACCGCCTCGGGCGAGCAGAAGAGTATTCTCATGAGATACAGTAATAACAGAATTTCCCGGTGCGGGTAAGGGCGTGTTCTCCCGTGCAAAGGAGGTTCATTCCCGGTAACAACCTGATCTATTGAATTGATTTCTTGCGTAAGCTTGACTATGGTGGGGCAATGAACAGGGAAGAGTTCGAAAAGGCCCTGAGGGACTTCGAAATCCAGGTGAAAAAAAAGCTCCCCGGCATGATCAACACCTATTTGATGAACAGGGGCAACCGGGAGTTCGAGATCGCCTTCACCCACCTCCTGGAGATGCTGCAGAAAACCAGGAGGGAGCTGCTCAAAGACGTCTCCAAGGTGGCCCGGCACGAGCAGAAGGTAAGGTACTTCAACGCGGTCTACAACCTGGATTCTCAGCTCAGGAGCATGGGCAACAAGGAATTGCGCCAGAAGCACTTGAAGTTCAGGCGCCGCCGTATGGCCGAGCCCGTGGTGTACGACATCGGCGAGGGACCCGAGACCGGGGACCTGCTCAATGTTGATGAGGAGTGGCTCCTGATCAAGACCGCGGAAAAGGTTTCGCCCGATAAGGAAATCAAGGTATCGATTTCCGGCAAGCAGGCCCGGGGCAAAGCGATGTGGTCGGTGGCCGACGATTCGGGCAGCGCGGAGACCGGGGTGAGGTTCGTCGAGGTGTCCGAGGAGTTCCTCAAGGAGATCAGGGAAAAGCTCAAGGACTGAATCCAGCTCCGTGCCCCCGCAGTTCGTTGACACCCGAATGCTGCCGTAGTATGCCCTGTCTTCGAGCATGAAATTTGCCATAACCACCCTTGGATGCAAGGTGAACCAGTACGAAAGCCAGCTCCTCAGGGAGTCCCTGGTTGCTTGCGGACATCGTGAGCAGCCGTTCGACTCCCCCGGCGCGGAGGTGTATATCGTCAACACGTGCACCGTGACCCACCGTTCCGACGCGCAGGCCAGGAACCTCCTGCGCAGGGCGCTCAAGCACAAGGGGCGCGTGGTGGCCACCGGCTGCCTGGCGCGGGTGTACCCCGATCAGATCCGGGCCGTGAGCCCGGACATCGAGGTGGTGCCCTTCGAGGCCCTGGGTGAGGCCTTGGGGGTGGACCTGCTGACGCGCGTCACCGGCTTTCACGGCCACAGCCGGGCCTTCGTGATCGTGCAGCAGGGCTGCAGCAACTCCTGCACCTACTGCGTCGTGCCCCATGCCAGGGGTCTTCCCCGGAGCAGGCCCTGGCAGGAGGTCGTCGAGGAGATCGGCGGGCTTTACGAGGCGGGTTTCCGTGAGGCAGTGATCTCGGGCATCAACATCGGCCTCTACCAGGGCGGGCTTGCCTTCCTGCTTCAGAAGATCCTCGAGAACACGCCCATGCCGAGGATCCGCATCAGCTCCATCGAGCCCTGGATCCTCACCGATGAGCTCATCCACCTGGCCTCCGGCGAGCCGCGGATATGCAGGCACCTGCACGTGCCCCTGCAGAGCGGCTCGGACGACATCCTCGCAAGGATGGGCAGGCCGTATGGTTCCGGGTACTTTCGCAGCCTGGTGGAGAAGATCCTGAGCCTCGATTCCGGCATTGCCGTGGGCACCGATGTCGTGGTCGGGTTTCCCGGAGAGGGCGAGAGGGAATTCGAACATACCCGCGCGCTGCTGGAGGAGATTGGTGTAGCCTACCTGCACGTCTTTCCCTTCTCGCCGCGGCCGGGCACCCCGGCCGCCTCATGGGGCCCGCGCCCGGATCCCCGTACGGTGGGCAGAAGGGTGGCCGTGCTCAGAGACCTGTCCTGCCGCAAGCGCGAGAGGTTCATCCGCTCACAGCTGGGCAGCCTTGCGGAGGTGCTCGTCACCCATATGGAGACGGGCTTCTTCGAGGGCATCACCTCGAACTACCTGAGCGTGAGGGCAAAGGGCGAGGCCGGCATCAACGATCTGGCCGGTGTGCTCCTGGAGGAGTTTCACGAGGGCCGTCTCCTGGGGAGGGCCGTTGGATAACCAGACGATCGTCGCATACCTGCTGGAGATGGCCCGGGCGCTCGAGTATCTCGAGGAGAACCCTTTCCGGGCGCAGGCCTACAGCCGGGCCGCCCGCTCGATCCAAGCCCTCGGCGTAAACGTGAGCGAACTGGCGGCCCGCGGCGCGATCTCCGGGATTCCCGGGATAGGCAAGGGCATTGCCTCCACGATCGAGGCATGGGTGATCAGGGGCGACTTCTCCGAGCTCGAGAGGCTGCGCGCCATGCTTCCCCTGGGCATCGACGAGCTCCTGAAGGTACCGGGGCTCGGGCTCAAGCGAATCAGGGTCCTCAGCCGGGAGCTGAAGGTAGAAACCCTCGAGGACCTGCTCGAGGCGCTCGAGCAGGGGAGGCTCTCGGGGCTGAGGGCCTTCCCGAGGCGCTTCGTGGAGCAGCTGCCCGCCCTGGTGAAGCGGGTGATGAGCTACCGGGGCAAGTATCTCCTGGACCGCAGCCTGGCAAGGGCCGGTGCGGTGCTCAAGCGGCTTACCGCAGGGGGCATCGAGGCCCGTCTCACCGGCGAGTGCAGGAGGTGCCTGGAGATCGTGGAGCTCGTGGAAATCTTGGTCGGGCTTCCACCGGGCGGCGGTGAAGAGGTGCTGAAGGTCCTGGGTGAGCCTGGAGGGGTGCTTCGGGATGAGTCCGTCACGGTGCCTGGCTCCGCCGAGTGGCCTCCGGTTATGCTGCACCTGGTTTCTCCGGGATCCCGGGCCGTGCGCCTCCTCGTCACCACGGGCTCCCGGGAGCACCTCGAAGCGCTCAGGCGCCATGCCGCAGGACTGGGCGTCGAGATCGGGGATGATTTTCTCATCCGGCAGGGCGAACCGGTTGAGGTCTCGGAGGAAGAGGATATCTACCGGATCGCGGGCCTGCAGTACCTGCCCCCGGAGGTCAGGGAGGGAAGGCCCTCCGAGATCGAGCGCGCCCGGGCGCACGCGGTTCCCGATCTCATATCTCTTGAGGATATCCGGGGCGCCATCCACATCCACACGGACAGGAGCGATGGGGTCTCACCGCTCAAGGACATGGTCCTGGCCGCCCGCTCTCGTGGCTGCGAGTGGATCGGGATATCGGACCACAGCCGGAGCGCCGGCTATGCAGGCGGGCTCGATGTCGAGTCCCTGGCGCAGCAGCACGGCGAGATCGATGCCCTCGAGCGCGAACTGGGCGATATCAGGATCTTCAAGGGCATCGAGTCCGACATCCTCCCCGACGGATCCCTCGACTACCCGCCCGAGGTGCTCGAGGGTTTCGACTTCGTGATCGCGAGCGTGCACTCGCATATGGACATGGACAGGCGCACCATGACCAAAAGGATCATCAAGGCCCTGCGCAACCCTTTCACCACGGTCCTGGGGCATCCCACGGGCAGGCTCCTGCTGTCGCGCGAGCCCTACGAGGTGGACATGGAGGCGATTCTCGAGGAAGCGCTCGCCAGCCAGGTGGCGGTTGAAATCAACGCCAGCCCCTATCGGCTCGACCTCGACTGGAGGCTCATTGATGAGTTCGTATCCCGTGGCGGGATCATCGCCATCAGCCCCGACGCCCACAGCGTCGAGGGCTTGAGCGACATGACCTACGGGGTCATGATCGCACGAAAGGGCTTCGTGACGGCCGGGTCCTGCCTGAACACCTATAGCGCCCGGCAAGCCCGGGAATGGTTCGGCAAGCCGTGAAGATCGAATGCAAAGACGTCTCTTACCGCTACGATGTCCCGGGCCATGACTGGGCGCTGAACGGGGTGAGCTTCACCCTTGAGCCCGGGGAGAAGGTCGCGGTGGTAGGACCTACGGGCTCGGGCAAGACCACACTGATCCAGCTTCTCGATGCACTGATCCTGCCCGGGAAGGGAGATATCCTCTACGACGGGGTGAGCCTGCGCGAGCTCTCCCGGGCCGGGAGGCTCTTCTCCGTGCGGCGGCGCATGGGCGTGCTCTTCCAGTTCCCGGAGAACCAGTTCTTCCACGAGACCGCCTACGAGGAGCTCACCTTTGCCCTGAAGAACTTCTTCGACCTGAGCGACGAGGAGATCGAACGCCGCGCGCGCGTGACGGCAGGCAGGTTCAACCTGGATATCGATGCGCTCAAGCGGGTTTCGCCCTTTAACCTGAGCTCGGGCGAGAAGCGCAGGCTCGCCCTGGTCTCGGCCCTGCTCACGTCCCCGGAGGTGCTCATTCTCGACGAGCCCACGGCCGGGATGGACGCCTCGGGCAGGCGGGAGCTCACCCGGCTCATCGCGGGCCTCGAAGGCGTCACCATCCTGCTGGTCACGCACAACCTCGAGGATTTTCTCGAGATTGCCGACCGATGCCTCGTGCTCTCGCAGGCCAGGCTCGTGGCGGATATTCCCAGGGACCGGCTCCTCGATCGCCTGGACGGGCTCGAGTCCGAAGGCGTGACCCCGCCCCTGGTGCTCAAGGTCCAGGACCTGCTGGCACGCCAGGGCGTGGATCTGGGGGGCGTCGTGTACAGCATGGACGAACTGACCGGCCGTCTCGGCTCACGCCTCGATTCGAGCCGCCGGTGAGCTCAGTCGACGGGGAAATCCGCAGGCATGCTGCCTAACGGGACCGTCCAGGGGAGCGCTTTCATGCACCTTTCCGAAAGGGGCGCTCGGCCCGGGGTATATTGACTAATGGGGGTAGTAGTCTTACTGTATTCTACATAAGGAGGAAGAGCCATGCCAGGTTTCGTGGAGATGAAGGTCGCGGGAATAGCTCTGGATCCCACCAACAATGCACCCATCGTGGTCCTGAGGGACCCGGAGGGAAAGTTCGTGCTTCCCATCTGGATCGGCATCATGGAGGCGAGCGCCATTGCCGCGGCCCTCGAGGGAATCCGCTACTCCCGGCCCATGACTCACGACCTCTTCAAATCCGTGATGGACGCCCTCGGCGTGCAGGTGGAAAAGATCGAGGTGGTCGATATCCGTGACAACGTGTTCTATGCATTGATCACCCTCGACAACAACGGAACCAAGGTCACCGTCGACGCGCGGCCTTCCGACGCCATCGCTATAGCACTGAGGCTCGACTGCGCCATCTACGTGGCCGATCATGTGGTGAAAGACGCCATCCGCGTGGAGACCAACCGGGAAGTCGGCGGCAAGGTCATCGTGGGCTTTGAACAGGACAAGGAAAAGCTCAAGGAGATCCTGGAAAAAATGAATCCCGAAGACTTCGGGAAGTTCAAGGCCTGAGTTCTGCAAAAACCATCCTGCCGTGCACCGGCGGTTCGGGCACGATCTCCCGCCGCCCGCAATGTCCCAGGATTTTGCCTTCTCCGAGGACCGCGATTTTCCGGAGGATCGTGGGGAGACCCGGGGTTCTTTTTCAGGGACAAACACCTATCTGGACACATACCCATAAGATATGATAATAACCGGATAAATAAGCTTCATTATTGATGAATAGCCATTCATTGTGTATCTTGCAGGGAGTTATGAGCGCTCGAGGAGCATCGAAGAACAGCGCGAGAAAGATCAGCAAGGCCATCTTCCAGACCATGGTGGAGAAGGCCGGGGACGGTATCTTCGTATACCATTCCGGCCACTTCTTCTACGTGAACCCGGCCTTCGAGCGGATCCTGGGTTACTCGGCCCGGGAGCTCGAGGGCATGAGCTGGAAGGACGTGGTCCATCCGGACTCCATCGAGATGGTGGAGCAGCGGTACGAGCAGCGGATCCGGGGTGAGAAGGTGCCTGCCAGGTACGAGGTCACCTTCCTCACCAAGAACTCCATGAGCCGGATCATCTCCCTTTCGCCATCGGTCATCTTTCTGGGCGGCGAGCCCGCGACCCTCAACATCGCCCGGGACATCACCGAGCGCAAGCAGATGGAGGAGTACCTCACCACCTACAACGAGTTTCTCAACGGGCTCATCGAGAACTCGAGCGACGCCATCGTCGCATCGGACCTCAAGGGCAACGTCCTGGTGTTCAACAAGGCGGCCGAGGTGATCACCGGCTACGCGGCAAACGAGATATTCTCGCGCCCGCTCCGTATCGACGACTTCGTGACGCAGGATGAGAGGATGCGCATCCTCAAGCTCCTGGATCAGGGGACCGCGGACAAGCCCTACCGGCTGGTGGGCGAAGAGACCTCGATGCGGATCAGGGGCGGGGAAACCATCCCCATCTCCCTCTCGGCTTCCTACATCTACAAGGACGGGGTTCCGGTTGCAGGGATAAGCATCTTCCGGGACTTGAGACCCATCAAGGAGGTCCAGGAAAAACTAAAGACCTCGGAGGAGAAGTACCGCGTCCTGGTCGAGAACTCCAAGGACGGCATCTTCGTATACCAGGACCATGTTTTCAAATACACCAACCCCAAGTTCCGCGAGCTCCTGGGGTACACCAGCCGCGAGCTCAGTACCATGGGGTTCCGCCACCTGGTGCGGCCCGAGCTTGCCGATCTCATTGAGGCGCGATACGAAAAGAGGATCAAGGGGGAGTTGGTACCCGACGAGTACGAGATCGCGTTGCGGGCCAAGGACGGTACCTGGCGGGCATTCGAGATCTCTCCCTCGATCATCGAGTACGAGAAGCGGCCGGCCACCCAGAACATCATCCGCGACATCACCCAGCGGCGTAACCAGCAGAAGGCCCTGCGCGCCTCGGAGACCAAGTACCGTACCACCGTGGAACACACCGGGACCGCCATCGTACTCCTGGAGGACAACCAGATCATCTCGCTGGTCAACAGGCAGTTCGAACGTCTCTCGGGGTTCAGCCGGGAAGAGATCGAGGGCAAGGCGCCCTTTACCGTGATCGTCCACCCGGACGATGTGGAGCGCATGGTCGGCTACCACCGCGCCCGCAGGGAGGGCAAGAAGGACGTCCCCTCAGAGTACGAATTCAGGATCATTGACAAGGCGGGCAGGGTGAGGGACGCGTTCCTGACCATCGGCCTGATCCCGGGCACCAAGCAGAGCATCGTCTCGGTCATGGACATAACGGACAGGAAGAACATGGAGCGGGAGCTCGAGCAGTCGCGCAAGATGGCCGCCCTGGGGGAGATGTCCGCACACGTGGCACACGAAGTGAGGAATCCGCTCCAGAAGATCAAGACCGGGATCGAGCTCCTCGGCAGCTCGAAGCCCCTGGACGAGCGGCAGAAGAAGATCCTCGAAGGGGTAACGAGCGGCATCGACACCCTCGAGAAATTCGTGACCCAGATTCTCGAATGGACCCGCTCGGGCAAGGCGAATATCAAGGCCTACAGCATCAGCAACATCATCGAGGGCCTCCTGTTCAACCGGGACGACCAGTGCAGGCAGCAGGGCATCGAGGTGAGCATGCGCTTCGATGCCGAGCACGACAGCATCATGGTGGATGGAACCCAGATCAGGCAGCTCATGGAAAACCTCATCGACAACGCCTTGGATGCCATGCCCGGGGGCGGCGTCCTTACGATCTCCATCTCGCACATGCCGGGCTACGTGTTCAGGACCCGGGTCCGCGAGTTCTCGAGTGACGCCCTGGAGATCTGTGTGCAAGACACCGGCTGCGGCATCGAGGAAGGGGATCTCGAGAAGATCTTCCAGCCGTTCTACACCTGCAAGGCCAGGGGGACCGGGCTCGGGCTCGCCCTGGTGAAGAAGATCGTGGATATGCATCACGGTGAGGTATCGGTGGAGAGTTGCGTGGGGGTCGGCTCACGGTTCATCATTCGAATCCCCATTGACCATTCGGCCGCTGCCGGTGGCGGGGCAAGCAATCGCGAGGACCTGTCATGAAAGAAGACATGCCATCCATTTCCGAGGACAGGGACAGCTACGGGCCGGGTGCCAAGAGGATCCTGCTCGTGGACGACGAGCAGGTCTTCCTGGAGCAGCTCAAGGAGGCCCTTCTCGCTTCGAGTCTCGAGCTCGAGATCGACACGGCCTGCGACGGCCTGGATGCCCTGGAGAAGCTCGGCCAGGAGCCCTACGATATCGTGATCACAGACATCCGGATGCCCAGGATGGACGGCTA